>DATGDI010000041.1:0-32735 GCA_035310965.1 Methanomicrobiales archaeon | reverse complement strand
CGGCCGTCGTACATATCATCGGGGATCCCGGTCAGCGGCCGGAAACAGCCCCCTTTTCACCGCCCACCCCGGATTCGCACTATCCGGGAACCCAAGCCTACCATCCGAAGGGCATTTCCCTGCGGATGCTGAGGTACCGGGCGCGATGCCGTGTATCCAGTGCGGGTGGTGCTGCCTGCAGTACCGGGGTTTTCACTGGGCGAAGGTCCCCGACCTCCTCCGGTGGCACGGGGAAGGCAGGCGGGACATCATGCAATACGTTTCCGCAGGCAGGAATCCTGATGGGACCATGAAGACAGCTGCGGATCTGTCCGATGCAGAGCTGGGGGGCATGGAACCCGCCACCGGCTGGACCGATCCAACCACCGGGACTTCTCTCGAGGCCTGCCCCTTCCTCGTGAAGGCGGATGACTCCCGGTATCTCTGTTCCATCCACCCGACGAAACCCGCGGTCTGCCGGGATACGAACACCTGGGAATGGGGCCTCGGCCGGTATGGCCCCTGGGGCTGCCCCGCCTCACCGCCCTGATCCGGAGCCGAACGCGACTGAATATTCCGGTTTTCAGGCCTTCTTCGCCATCTCCGTCGCCTGCTCGAGGAGGACCCGGTTCACGGCGAGGATCTCCTCGATCTCGTTCCGGTCATAGACGCAGAGGCAGTCATTCCCCTTCGCGATCTCCCGGCCGTACTCGAAGTCCTCGAGGATGTCGGCAGAAAAAACCCCCTTTCTCACGTAGAGCTCGTCCATGGCGTACTTCAGACAGTCCACACCCTTCGCCTCGTACCCCTTCATGAGAAGGAGGGCCCTGAACACGTGCAGGAGGGACCGGTGGGACTGCTTCACCGCCCATTTGTCATTGTCACCCTTGAAGGACTTTCCCGCGATCTCGAGGTCATTCTCCGCTTCCCTCAGTTCCGTTCTGATCATATCGGGATTTTTTTTGACCTTCATGAGGTTTCCCGACTTTTTACAGGCCTCAAATCTCCGTGCCACCTAGTACCACCGTTTTTAAAGATCCCGCCGGAACATCGGGGGGTCTTTCCGAGCCTGAGATTCTCGAATCTTCCATATTAACCTACCCCCTGTTCCCGGGAATTGAGGCATCCCACCTCACGTAATTTGCGAAATGCCGATGGATTCTTATAGAGATCGGTTATTTCATTCCCCATTGGATGGTTGATATCTATGGTCGAGGTTCTGCCAGCCGACAGGTTCCGAAACGCCTATGACTCCGGCCGGAAGGAATGCCCCGCGACGGACACCCTCCAGCCCCTCGAGGAGATCATCGGACAGGAGAGGGCACTCCGGGCACTTAAATTCGGCCTTGAGATCAGGGAGGCCGGTTTCAACATCTATGTCGCGGGCATCGCAGGCACGGGAAGAAAGACGGCCGTCATGGACTTCCTTGAGCGGCTGGCGAAGACCAAGCCCAAGGCCGGCGACTGGGTCTATGTGAACAGTTTCACGAGCCAGTACGAGCCTACCGCGATACTGCTCCCCCCCGGGAAGGGCTCGGAGTTCAAGGCGGAGATGTCGGACTTCATCAACGAGGTGAAGAAGAACCTTCCCAAGGCCTTCGAGAGCGAGGACTATGCCACCCGGAGGGAGGCAACGGTCAGATCCATCGACGAGGAGAAGGCAAAGCTCTTTGCGCAGATCCAGGCGAGCGCCCAGGAGCAGGGCTTCGTCATCCAGATGAGCCCCGCCGGGCTCCTCACCATCCCCGTCGTGGACGGGAAACCCCTCCCCGAGGAGGAGTTCGTCGCCCTCCCCGAGGAAACGAAGGCGGAGATCCAGCGGAGGATGGAAAAGCTCAACTCGGATCTCAGGAATGCCTTCCGGCAGGTCAGGGATCTCGACTCAAAGGGGGCCGAGGCCGTTGACAAGCTGAACCGGGAGGTCTCCCTCTATGCCATCGGCCACCTCATCACCGACCTCAAAGAGAAGTACAATTCCCTCCCCGAGATCCTGAAGTACATCGATGCCGTCCAGAACGATATCCTCGATAACCTCGACCAGTTCCTGGGGGCGCCCCAGCAGCCACCGCAGGTCCCGCCCCAGCTCCAGGCCTTCTTCAAGGAGCTCCCCTTCAAGAAATACGAGGTGAATGCCATCGTTGATAACTCGAAACCGGACGGGGCACCCGTCATCTTCGAGCAGAACCCCACCTACCAGAACCTCTTCGGGAAGCTCGAAAAGGAGGTCCAGTTCGGGATCGTGTCCACCGACTTCACCATGATCCGGCCCGGATCGGTCCATAAGGCGAACGGCGGGTACATGGTCATCCCGGTCGAGGACCTGCTGAGGAACCCCTTTTCCTGGGACGGGATCAAGACCGCCCTCAAGACCGGTGAGGTCGCCATCGAGGAGCCGGGGGAGAGGATGGGCTTCATCACCACCCGGGGCCTGAAGCCCCAGCCGATCCCCCTCTCCGTGAAGCTCGTGCTCATCGGGACCCCGCAGATCAACCAGCTCCTCTACACCCTGGATCCGGATTTCAAGGACCTGTTCAAGGTCAGGGCAGACTTCGACGTCGTTATGGACCGGAACGACGAGAACTCCATGAAGTACGCCGCCTTCATCTGCACCCTCGTCAGGAAGTTCAACCTGAAGCACCTGGACGGGACGGCCGTCGCAAAGATCATCGAGTACGGCTCGCGCCTCGCCGAGGACCAGAAGAAGCTCTCGACCCTCTTCGCGAGCGTCTCGGACATCATCCGGGAGGCGAGCTTCTATGCCACCCGGGAGAATGCGGAGTATACGACGGCAGAGCACGTCATGAAGGCCATCGACGAGAAGACCTACCGCTCAAACCTCATCCAGCAGAAGATCCAGGAGTTCATCGAGCGGGACATCTTCCTCATCGACACGACAGGCGCAAAGGTCGGGCAGGTGAACGGCCTCTCGGTTATGGGCCTCGGTGACTTCGCCTTCGGCACCCCCTCCCGGGTCACCGCGAGCATCGGCGTGGGCAGGGACGGGGTCCTCGACATCGAGCGGGAGTCGGCCATGGGAGGGCCCACCCACACGAAGGGGGTGCTCATCCTCGGGGGATACCTTGCCGGCAAATTCGCCCAGGACAAGCCCTTCAGCCTCTCTGCACGGCTCGTCTTCGAGCAGAGCTACGGGGGGGTCGACGGCGACAGCGCCTCCTCGACGGAGCTCTACGCCATCCTCTCGGCCCTCTCCGGCCTTCCCATCAGGCAGACCCTCGCCGTGACGGGCTCGGTAAACCAGAAGGGGGAGGTCCAGGCCATCGGCGGCGTGAACGAGAAGCTCGAGGGATTCTACGAGGTCTGCAAGGCGAAGGGCCTGACCGGAGAGCAGGGCGCCATGATACCCGCGAGCAACGTGCAGAACCTGATGCTCAAGGAGGAGATGGTGGAGGCGGCAAAGGCAGGGAAATTCAGGATCTACCCCGTGAAGACCATCGATGAGGGAATCCAGGTCCTCACCGGTGTCCCGGCCGGCGAGAGGAGGGAGGACGGGACCTTCGAGGAGGGGACGGTGAACTACCTGGTGGACAAGCGCCTCCGCGAGATGGCCGAGAAACTCCGGGAGTTCCAGCCTGCGGGCCGATGACCAGACGCCCCCGGATCACCGAGGAGTCCGTGCTCACCCGCTGGATGGGCATGGAGGCCGCACGGATCAACGACAGCGTTGTCGCCGAGCGTAAAACCCTCGCCTCCCTCCTCGCTGAAGAGAAGCCTGCGGCATTGACGAAGGGAGGAGCCCGGCACCCCTTTGACCGCGATGTCCTCTCGGCCCTCGCCGCCGGGCTCCCTGAGGAGATCCGGAAGAGCGTGAAGATACCCCTTCTCTTTTTCGTGGACGTGGACGTCCGGGACAGCTGCTACCTCACCGATGAGACCGCTGTCCGGGCACTAAAGATCCATGGCGATCTTGGCGAGGGCCGGAGGCTCACCGATGGACGGCTCTGGATCGCCCGGGCCATCGCGTACGCCATAGCCCGGAAATACCCGACTGCGGTCCAGTTCGTCCTGGCCTGAAAAACCTCCCTTCAGGATGGCGATGACCCACGGGGAAACGGCCCTTACCGTCACGGGTGAATCCGGTCCGGGAGAAACCGAAGAAAAATGGTGAGATTCAGGCGTTCTTCATTCTGGCCTTTGCCACGAAGCCTGCCTTGTCGATGTAGTAGAGGTACCCCATGTCCTTGGGGATACGCTCGGTCCCGACCTTCTTCTTCCTGCCGCCGGGGTTGTTCTTCATGGGAGCGGCCCAGACGTAGCCGTCCTTCCCCAGGTAGTACAGGTAGCCCTTCTCGCGCTTAATCTTTTCAGATCCAACTTTCTGTCCCATTTTTACTCCTCAAATGTGATTTTAGGTTTGTATAACTGATTTAGCGTTTCGAAGGTTTAAATACTTTACGGACCTTTCTGCCTGCAATTGGGGAAACGAACTGGTTATTGGGGCTGGCTGGGAGGCTTCCCGTGGGGGGACTGGACCCCGATATGTGATCCGGGTGTGATTAGTGGTCATCGTTTCATTTCATCCCATAGGGTGGCTCAAAACGGAGGAATAACCCCGGAGACCGACTGTCTCGCTTTCCACCCTCGTGACCGGATCGCTACAATCTCTCCACCCGGTATCCGGCCCCCTCCATCCCCTTCACGAGCTCCCTCCCGTGTTCCTCGTCCCTCGTTTCGATGTCGAGAGCGACCCGGACCGCCTGGACCGGAAGATCCCGGCCCCCCCGGAGATGGGTGATCTGGAGGATATTTCCGCCTATCCCGGCCACCACCCCCAGGAGCCCGGCGAGAGCCCCCGGCGCATCCTCGAGAACCACCTCGGCCTGGAGGATCCTCCCGTTCCGGATGAGGCCCTGGTGGATCACCCGGTCCAGGAGCGGGGTGTCCACGTTTCCCCCGCTTACGACGAGGACGACCCGGGATCCCTCCCGGACTTTCAGCCTTCCGGAGGCGAGGGCGGCGAGGGTCACCGCCCCGGCACCCTCCGCGACCACCCGTTTCCTCTCCAGGAGAAGGAGCATGGCTTTCGCGATCTCCTCCTCCTCGACCGCAACGATCTCCTCCACCAGGTCCCGGATAAAGGGAAAGGTGAGGTCCCCCACCTGCCTGACCCGGATCCCGTCGGCGATGGTCGGGCGGGCATCCACGAGCACCGGCCTCCCGGCCCTCACCGCCTCCACGGCGGACGGGCAGGCCGCCGCCTGGACCCCCAGGACCCGGACCCCGGGCCTGATCCCCTTCGCCGCGACCGCGATACCGGCGATGAGCCCCCCTCCCCCGACCGGTACCGCGATCAGGTCGGTCTCCGGGAGGTCATCGAGGATCTCGAGGCCGATGGTACCCTGGCCGGCGATGATCTCGGGATCATCGAAGGCCGGGATGTAGGTCATCCCCGAACCCGCGAGTTCGCGGGCATACCGGATGCTCTCTTCCAGGCTCGCACCCGAGAGGATCACCCGTGCCCCGTAGGAACGCGTCGCCGCCTGCTTCGAGACCGATGCCCAGACCGGCATGACCACGGTCGCCTGTACCCCGGCGGCCTTCGCGGCCACGGCAACTCCCTGGGCATGGTTCCCGGCCGAGGCGGCGATGACCCCCTTTCCGCCGATCCCACTCGTGCAGGAGAGGATACAGTTCATGGCCCCACGGATCTTGAAGGATCCGGCCTTCTGCATCGTCTCGAGCTTCAGGTACACCCGGGCCCCGCACAGGGAGGAGAGAGTGGGGGACGGGACGAGAGGTGTCCTGATGATGTGGGGGGCGATCCTCTCTCTGGCCCGCCGGATATCGGAGAGGGTGATCATATGCGGAAGGAATATCCCTTTTCCCTTATGACCGTTGCGCCCGGGCACCTTTTTTTCCCCGGGTACCAAATATCCTGCGGAATCCCGTGTACTACCACGTAATCCTCACGGATGAATGCAACCTTTCCTGCACCTACTGCCGCGGACGGGCCTTCCAGCCCTCGGGACCGGGGGAGGAGGCGCCCGGAATCGACCTCGATCTTCCTGTCGAGCTCGGCTACGAGCCCGGGCTTCTCTACGGGTTCCTCGAGAAGGATCCGGATGCCTCCCTCATCTTTTACGGCGGGGAGCCCCTCCTCCGGTCGGATCTCGTCTCCGAGATGGTGGAGCATGCCCCGGCGAAACGGTTCCTTGTCCAGACAAACGGGCTCCTCCTCGACCGGATCCCCCGTTCGGTGATGGGCCGGATCGATTCCCTCCTGGTCTCCGTTGACGGCCCCCAGGCGGTCACCGATGGATCCCGGGGGGAGGGGACCTATCGCCGGATCATGGAAAACCTGAGGAGGGTGGTGGCGGGAGGATACCCGGGCGAGATCATAGCGAGGATGACGGTGGCCGAGGGGACCGATATCGCCTCGTCGGTGCGGTTCCTCTCCGGGAACCGGGACTTCTCCTTCCCGTCCATCCACTGGCAGCTCGATGCGGACCTCTCCCCGGCGAACGGCAGCGTGGGATTTGCCGACTGGGCGGAAGGGGTCTACAATCCGGGCGTGCTGGCCCTGATCGACGACTGGGTCGGACACATGGAGGCCGCCGGGGAGGTCATGAGGTGGTACCCCTTCATTGACCCCATGGAGGACCTCCTCACCGGAAGGGAAAGCCCGCTCCGCTGCGGAGCGGGGCATGCGAACCTCACCATCATGACCGACGGGTCCATCGGCCCCTGTCCCTGCATGGCCGGGATGAAGGATTTCTACCTCGGGCATATCGGGTGGTCGGACCCCCTGGCCCTGTCCATGCCGTCGGACACCGGATCCTTCTGCACGGACTGCGCCATCCGGGGCTTCTGCGGGGGGAGGTGCCTCTATGCCCGGATCCTCCGCCCCTGGCCCGAGGACCTGCAGCGGGTGGTCTGCGGAACGGTGGAGAACCTTCACCGGGGCCTCACCGGTGTCCTCCCCCGGGTGAGGAGGCTCATCCGGGAAGGGACCCTGGAGATGGCGGATTTCTCCCATCCCCGGTACAACGGCTGCGAGATCATCCCCTGACGATCCCCTGGTTTCTCACGGGAGCCGTCGCGGATACGGCCTGGCGACTCCCGGATGGATCCCTTTTGGATCGGTTTATATAAAGGAAGCCATGAGATGAAGCTCGATGGAAATCCACGACCGGATCCGGGAGCTGGAGCGGGAGATCGGAAGGCTCTCGAGAGTGCAGAAGATCCTCCTCGGGACCGACGGCTCCGTCACCCGGATCCTGGAGGTGATCACAGGCGGCCGTGTGAAGATCACCACCCTCTCCCAGGAGGTGATCCCCGCCGGGAACGAGTCCGCGGCCCTTCTCCGGGTCGCCGAAGGGGAGCCGGTGAACCACCGGGTGGTGAGCCTCGAGGACGCCGAGACCTCCCTTCCCCTGATCTACGCCGTCTCGGACACTCCCCTCGGCCGGCTCTCCCCCGAGTTCAGGGAGGATCTCATGCAGGCGGACATCCCCATCGGGAGGATCCTCGCCACCCACCACATCGAGGCCCGCCGGGAGATCCTGGACGCGAGGATCGTCCCCGCCTCCCCCGAGCACATGAAGGTCTTCGGCGTCTTCAGGAACGAGCCGCTCCTCTCCCGGCGCTACCAGATCATCCACCGGGGGGAGCCCCTCATTTCCATCGAGGAGCAGTTCCCGTACCACGCCTTCCTCGATGAGCGGCGGGTGATCGTGGAGACCCCCTCCCGGATCCACCTGGGGCTCATCGACATGCACGGCGGGATCGGGAGGGTCGACGGGGGCATCGGGATCGCCCTCGAGGAACCCGGGATCCTTCTCGACGTGAGGCAGTCCGGGGAGACCGTCGCGCGGGGGGGTGATCGGCGTTCCCGGGAGACGGCGGAAAAGGCCGCGGCCCGGGTCCTCGAGGGGATCCGGGCGGCCGGAGGGATCGAGATCACCCTCCGGAGGATCTACCCCTCCCACGTCGGGCTTGGGAGCGGGTCCCAGATTGCCCTCGCCGTGGCCCGGGGAATCTGCGAGCTGTTCGGCCGGAACCTCCCTGTAGGGGAGCTCGCCCGGCTGGTAGGCAGGGGCGGGACCTCCGGTATCGGGACCGCGGCCTTCGAGGGGGGAGGCTTCATTATCGATGGGGGACATGCCTTCGGACCCGGCGCGGAGAAGAGCGACTTCCGGCCCTCGGGCGCATCCGGCGGGGTGCGTCCCGCCCCGGTCATCGCGAGGCACGATTTCCCCCCCGACTGGCGGATCGTCCTCGCCATCCCCTGCCTCCCGGCGGGGGCGAGCGGCGGGAAGGAGCTCGCCATCTTCCGCGAGGCCTGCCCCGTTCCCCTGGAGGAGGTGAGGGAGACCTGCCACGAGATCCTCATGCGCATGCTCCCGGGGGTCGTGGACCGGGACCTGGACCTCTTCGGGAGGTCGGTGAACCGGATCCAGGAACTCGGCTTCAAACGGGTCGAGATCGGGCTCCAGCCGGCGGTGATCCCCCGGCTGATGGAGGAAATGAGGGCCGCCGGGGCCGCCTGCGCCGGGATGTCCTCCTTCGGCCCGACGGTCTACGCCGTCACCGACTCGGACGGCCCCGCCATCCTCCGGGCGGCGGAGAAGTTCCTCGGGGAGCACGGCGGCGGAGATGCCTGGATCTCGGCCCCGAGGAATACCGGGGCCGCCGTGCGGACCTCCTGACCCCGTTCCTCCCCTCCCGGGCGGGGAGGGTTTATCAGGGCGCGCGATGACCCGGGAAAGGATCGGGCTTGGTGACCGGCGTGGCGGACGTCATCCTCGCGGAGAACCTCGAGAAGCGGTTCGGGGACTTTGTCGCGGTAGACCGCGTGACCTTCACGGTGAGGGAGGGGGAGGTCTTCGGGTTCCTGGGTCCGAACGGCGCCGGTAAGACGACAACGATGCGGATGATCCAGTGCGTCTCGCCGAAGGATTCGGGGAGGCTCGAGGTCTTCGGCATGGACGTGTCGGCCCACCCTGCCGAGATCAAGGGCCTCATCGGGGTCGTACCCCAGGAGACGAACCTGGACCCCGACTTCTCGGTATACGAGAACCTCATGGTCTACTCCCGCTACTTCGATATTCCCCCCTCCACCGCCCGGGAGGCCATCGACGGCCTCCTGGAGTTCGTCCAGCTCTCGGAGCGTCGGGACACCTCCATCGAGAAGCTCTCGGGCGGGATGAAGCGGCGGCTCATCCTCGCGCGCGCCCTCATCAACAATCCCCGGCTCCTCATCCTGGACGAGCCGACGGTGGGCCTCGATCCCCAGGCCCGGCACCTCATCTGGGACCGGCTCCGGGCCCTCCGTTCCCGGGGGAACACCATTGTCCTCACCACGCACTACATGGAGGAAGCCGCCCAGCTCTGCGACCGGATCGTGATCATGGACCTCGGGAAGATCCTCGAGATCGGCCGGCCGGCCGACCTCGTCCGGAAGCATGCCGGGATCGACGTCGTGGAGGCGGACAACCGGCCCGAGGTCCTCGCCTGCCTCGGGAAGATGGGGGCGAAGTACGAGGTGGCCGGGGAGCGGGTCCAGGTGTTCACCGAAACGCCGAGGGAGGTCACGGCGACCCTCATGCAGGAGTGTACCCAGATCGAGGTGGTGGCGCGACCCGCCGGGCTCGAGGACGTCTTCCTGAAGCTCACGGGGCGGAGGCTCAAGGAATGAGCCGGCTCGGCTACCTCACCCCACCACACCTGACCGGAAGAACCCTCCGGGTCTGGCAGCGGAACCGGAAGGTATTCGTGAAAACCTTCCGGGTGAACTTCCTGCCGCCCCTCCTCGAACCGCTCCTGTACCTCCTCTCCCTCGGGTACGGCCTCGGGATCTTCGTCTCCCAGATCAACGGGGTCTCCTATCCCCGGTTCATCGCCCCGGCCCTCCTCGCCATCAGCATCATGAACGCCGGCTTCTTCGAGACCACCTACGCCTCCTATGTCCGGATGTACTTCCAGAAGACCTTCGACGCCATCATCGCGACCCCCCTCTCCATCGAGGAGGTGATCACCGGGGAGATCCTCTGGGGGGCGACCCGGAGCGTCATCAACGCGACCATCATGCTCCCGGTCCTCGTCCTCTTCGGGGTGGTCGACCTCCCCATCTCCCTCTCCATCCTCCCCTTCGCCTTCCTCGCCGGGTTTCTCTTCGCCTCCATCGGCATGTGCTTCACGGCCCTCACCCCGAACATCGATACCCTGAACCTCCCCACTTTCCTCTTCGTCACCCCCATGTTCCTCTTCTCCGGAACCTTCTTCCCCCTGACCATCCTTCCTGCTCCCATCCAGGTCTTTGCGACCGCCTTCCTCCCCCTTACCCACGTGGTGAAGATCACGAGAATGGTCACCCTCTCGCAGGTCACCCCCGAGATCCTCCTCTCCCTCGCGTGGATCGTCGGGGTCGCGGCCGTGGCCTTCATCCTCGCCGTGAACCTGATGAAGAAGAGGCTGATCGTATAGGCGATCCGGGGTTTATCCTTAATTTTAATGTTAAAAGGGTCCAGTGATACCTGGACGCTCCTGGGGGTTCGCTCCGCTCACCCCCGCCGCTACGGCGTCCCCCAGAGAGGATAGCCCTGTCATCGGATCTCAGATCTTCCCGCAAACCGCACTCGCATATTCCAGCCTACGGATGGTGTGACCGTACGGCGGGGGGCGGATGAGCCCCCTGATGCCAACCTAAAAAAGGGTCCGGAATTTTGAACCCCTTGATGCTTCTCTAAAAATCGATCCGGTCCAAAAATATTCTCTTATTTCGCCGAGTCCTTATCGTTCGAATAGTACCTTCTCAGGAACTCCCGGACCTTCTCGGACTCGATCCAGCCCCGGTCGAGCTGGTTGATGATCCCGTCGATGACCCTGGCCTGCTCCATGATCTTCGCCGCCTCCGCCCCCTCGGTCAGGTCCGCGAGGCCCACGATGACCGCGAGGGGATTCCGGATGTGGTCCCCGAGGATGGCGAACTGCTCGATGTTCTTCTCGATCTGCTCGTAGGCCTCCCTCTTCTGGCCCTCGATGAGCTTTCTCTGGAAGATTTCCTGCCTGAGCTGCTCGTTCGTGCGCTGGAGCGCCTGGGTCCGCGCTCCCACGAGCTCCTCGAGCCGGGCCCGGTACCGCTCCAGCTCCTCCTCAGCCTGCTTCCTCTCGGTGATGTCCCGCCCGATGGCGAGGACCTCGTCCTTCCCGGATACCACGAGCCGGATCTCGTGGTACCGCATGCCACCCTTCCCCTTCGTCTTGTACTCGAAGATGAAGACGGGCGACACCTCCCCGTTCCCGGCTCCGGCATCCGGCAGGCCCTGTCCCTCCTGGGGTATCAGCTCGAAGGTCTCCTCTATCTCCTCGAGCTCGTTCCCCAGGAGCTCGTGGAGGGCCATCACCCCGAGCTCGGCGGCCGTTCCCGAGTTCCACTCCTCATGGATCCCCTCCCGCCTCACCTGACACATGAGGTCGGGGACCGCGGCGAGGAGGGCCCGGTTCTTCTCCTCGCTCTTCTGGAGGCGTCCCTGGGCCTTCTCGAGGGCGGCGAGGGTCTTGTTGATGTTCTCCTGGAGGTTACTGATCTCGTTCTCCTCCTTCCCGACCCGGAGCCGGGCCGACAGGTCCCGGGTCATCCCGATCCTCTTCACGTCGGTGGAGAGCAGGGAGATGGGGGAGAGGATGGAGCGGTCGAGGAGGTACAGGAAGGTGATGGCAAAGATGAGGATGAGGATGATGTACGAGAGGGTGAAGTAATCCAGGGTTGCCTGGCCCTGGGCATAGATCTGCCGGGGGATCTGGGTCTTGATGATGAGGATGGGGGTGTGGTAGAGGTCCTCCACGGGGGCATAGCCGGCGATGGTTCCCGGGCTGTCCGGCTGGATCCAGATGGTCCGGCCCCCGTCGAGCTCCAGCTGGGCCTCCCGCACGTCAGCGGGGCTTCCGGGGTCGCTCCGCCTGTACATCATGACCTGCTGGTTCGTGAGCTGGGCGATCCGCCGGATCTCATTATCGTCGAGGAACCTCCCCACCACCAGGGTTCCCCGGCTCACCCCCTCGTAGTTCTTCGTGGTGATGGGAGCGGAGGCTACCATCACCGGCCCCTCGGCGAGCATGAGGAAACCCGAGAGGCTCGCATCGTTCTGGGAGAAGGACCGGAGGATCTCGTTTCCCGCGACCATCCCGGCGAGGCTCGGCGGAAGGGACTCTTCCTGCCCGGAGGAGAGGTCAAAGGCCTTGGCATAGGAGATATCGCCCGATGTGTTCAGGAATACCATGAAGTTGAGCCGGTTGCTCGTGAAGGTCTCGGCCCTGAAGTTCTTCTCGATGTACTGGGTGTTCCCGTCCCGAAGGAAGGTGTAGGTGTCGTCCCTCGGCGCCCAGGCCCTCACCACGGAGTCAAGGGAGGAGAGATCGTCGGAGAGGAGGTTCATGAACCGGTTCATGTTCTGCTGGGTATTCCTCTCCTCGAGGGTGACGAAGGCCCCGAGGACGGCCCCGTGGGTGATGGCATAGAAGGCGATGAGGGTACAGATGAGGGTGACCCCGACGACGATGAGAAGCTTCCTGCGGAGATCCATGTATTTTCCGGGCACCGGGCACGGGGGATGGGCCCTGTTTGCTCATTTATTATTTTTTATAAGTTCCCAATAATACTTCTCTCTCCCCCGTCTTCCCCGCCCCCCGGAGCCGGGGTGGGCCCGCTGTTCCGGGGCCCCGGAAAGCCCGGTTGCGGCTTTTCGGCGAGAGAGAAGAATTTTATCCCTTTTTCTCCAACCATTGCACATATGGGTGTCAGGTGCATCGAGCTTCCCGGGATCGGGACAAAATACGAACTTGAGACTGAGAAGGGGGACCGGGTCGCCATCATCTTCATGGGCTCGCGGAAGTTCCAGCTCTATGTCCTCGAGAAGGGGAAGGGATCCCCCTCGGCGGCCGAGCTCACCGCGGCGGAGGCGAGAAGGCTCGGGAGCCTCCTCTCGGGGGCCATCATCGAGGCCGAGAAGGAGGCGGTCGAGATCGCCTTTTCGGCCCTCTCAGACCTCCGGATCCGGGTCCACACCTACGTCATCCGGAAGAACCTCGCCGGCCGGTCCATCGCCGAGCTCCAGGTGCGGACCAAGACCGGTGCGACGGTCGTCGCCGTCTCCCGCGCGGGGAAGAACATCATCAACCCCCTCCCGTCCTTCACCTTCGAGAACGGGGACATCGTGGTCGCCATCGGGGACACCGACCAGCTGGAAGAGTTCGAGCACCAGATCCTGGGGAACTGATGGAAGAGATCGCCCTCGCCCTCTTCCTCTGCCTCATCCTCGCCCTCCTCTCCAAGCGGTACTCCCTGCCCCCCATCCCCTTCTACATCCTCGCCGGAATCGCCATCGGGAAAAGCGGCCTCTCCCTGGTTCCCTCCGACGCCTACTCCCAGTACCTCTCCTCCCTCGGGCTCATCTTCCTCCTCTTCTACGTCGGCCTGGAGATGCGCCCGAAGTCCCTCCGGGAACGGGGGCGCTCCCTCCTCCTCTCCGGGGGGATCGACCTCTCCGTGAACCTCGCGGTCGGTCTTGCCGCCGCCTTCCTCCTCGGGTTTCCCCCCCTCGAGTCCTTCATCCTCGCCTCGGCCTTCTACATCTCGAGCTCCGCGATGGCCATCGCCTCCCTTGTCGAGAACCGGAGGCTCATCCTCCCCGAGGCCGAGACCATCGTCTGGATGATGGTCTTTGAGGATGTGCTCCTGATCCTCCTCATCTCCGTCTTTTCCGCCCAGTCGGAGAACCCGGTGATGTTCATCCTCCTCACCGTCGCGGTCCTCGCGGCCACCGTCCTCGTCGTCCGTGCCCTCCGGCGGCCCATCCATGCGCTCCTCGCCCGGACCGACGACCTCCCTTCCCTCTTCACCTTCACGGCGGTCATCTCCTCCACCTACCTCGCGAAGCTCCTGAAGATCCCCGATGCCCTCGTGGCCATCATCCTCGGCTCCTCTCTCGCCGCGACGAGCGCTTCTGCCCTCGACCGGCTCTCCCAGCCCTTCCGGGAGGTGTTCCTCGTCCTCTTCTTCGTCTTCTTCGGGATCACCATCGACTTTTCGGGAGGGTTCTCCCCCCTCGTCGCCTCGGTCCTCTGCCTCCTCGCCCTCGGGTCCAAGATGGCCTCGGGGATCCTCGTCGGGTGGCGGCTCCACGGCTCGGTCCCCGCGGGGATCGAGATCGGGGCGAACACCCTCGGGCGGGGGGAGTTCTCCATCGCCCTCGCCGCCGTCTTCGGTTCCGCGGCCATCTCGGCCACGGTGGCCATCCTCGTGGTCGCGACCTCCCTCGTCGGGTCCTTTGCCGCCCGGTACAGCGAGGGAATGAAGGTATGGCCTGGCCGGGCGGAGGGGAACCCGCATTCCGCCCCCGGGGGCCAGCCGGAGTAAAACGGACCGAGAAACCCTTTTCATCCCGGGACGAGACACACTGTCGTTGATTCCCGGGAGAGTGTGAGCCTGCCATGAAGATCCTCGTTGTCTATTATTCCATGCTCGGCCATGTCCACCGGCTCGCGGAGGCCATTGCGGCCGGGGCCTCGGGGGTGGACGGGGTCTCGGTGGAGATGCGGAGGGTACCCGAGACTCTTCCTCCGGAGGTGCTCGAGAAAACCGGGGCGTTCAAGGCCCAGAAGGCCTTCTCCCATGTCCCCGTCTGCGAAAGGGGTGAGCTCGGGAATTACGATGCCATCGTCTTCGGGACCCCGACCCGGTACGGGAATATGTGCGGGCAGATGCGCCAGTTCCTGGACGCGACCGGATCCCTCTGGGTCCAGGGGGCCCTCGCCGGGAAGGTGGGCTCGGTCTTCACCTCCTCGGCGACCCAGCACGGCGGCCAGGAGTCCACCATCCTCTCCTTCCACACGACCCTCCTCCACCACGGGATGATCGTCGTCGGGCTCCCCTACCTCTTCGCCGGCCAGAGCCGGCTGGACGAGATCACCGGCTGCTCCCCCTACGGGGCCTCCACCATCGCCGGGTCGGGCGGGGAGCGCTGGCCGACGGAAAACGAGCTCGCGGGGGCGAGGTTCCAGGGAAGGTACGTCGCCCTCGTCGCATCGAGGATCACGCCTCACCGGGATGCCATCATCGCCTCCCTTACCCGGTGACACCCCCGTGCCTCCGGACGGCCTCGACCTGGAAATCCGGGAGGCGGATGTCCTCCGCCCGACCATCCGGGTCCTCCCCTCCGGTACCGTCCAGGTCACCGCCCCGCCGGGCACCCACATCCCCTCCCTCATCGAGCCCAACCTCGCCTGGATCGAGCGGAAGAGGAGGGAGATCCGGGAGATCTCCCGGGACCGGGAGGGGCAGGAGGGACGGATCCTCCTCGGCGGGAGGTTTTTCCGGCTCGAGAACGGCCCCTCCTGCGGGATCAGGGCGGAGGAGGGGGGGATCACCTACACGACCCCGGGGGATCTCAAGGCCTTCCTGAAGGACCGGCTCCGGGGTTCGCTTCTCCCCCGCCTGGAGGCCCATGCCATCCGGATGAGGGTCGGGTTCACGGGCCTCTCCGTCCGGGAGCAGCGGAGCCGGTGGGCGAGCTGCTCCCCTGCCGGGAGGATCAGCGTCAACCTCCGGGTCCTCGCCCTCCCCGATGACATCCGGGACTACCTGGTAGTCCACGAGCTCGCCCATCTCCTGGAACCGAACCATTCCCGGAGGTACTGGAGGAGGGTCGCGGAGTTCTTCCCCGATTACCGCCACGCCGAAGAAGAACTGAAGAGGTACTGGATCCTCCTCGAGCGCGACAGCATCTGGGAGGTCCTCGGAAAGGTCAGGGAGAGGAGGGGGACGGAAAATCTCTCTTCGTGACCGAGCGGCCGGTGCCCTTATGGCGCAAATCCTGAAGAAAAAACATCAAGATTCTCAAACTATCTCATGATCCGAACTTCATCGCTGCCCAATGGACGCTCCTGGGGGTTCGCTCCGGCTCACCCCCGCCGCTGCGGCGTCTCCCGGTTGTGATGGGCCGATCATTCCATGAACTAACATATCGGGTGATTCCGGAAACATGGGGGATTGCCCGTGCCGGCGGAATATGAACCATTTGATATTGGTGAAACCGATTCCCGTCGGTTCAGGCAACTAAAAATTAAAAAGGAAAGAGCAGGGGAGGGGGATCCCCTTAGTCCTTCTTCGAGACCCGACCGAAAGGGAGGGTGAGAAAAAGGACGTCAGTCCTTCTTTGAAATGATCCGCTCCAGCGATTCCCGTGCGGCCCGCTGGATGGACTCGTCCTCGTCCTTGAGGGCCTGGATGAGGGGCTCCACCGCCCGCCCGTCCCCGATGTCCCCGAGGGCGACCGACGCGCCCTTCTTCACGCCCTTGTCCCGGTCCTTCATGGCCGCGATAAGCGGCTCCACCGCCCGCCGGTCGCCGATCTTCCCCAGGGTCCAGGTGGCCACGTACCTGACACCCGCATCGTCATGGGAGAGGGCCTCGATGAGGGGGTCCACCGCGGGTTCCCCGATGTGGACGAGGACATCCGCGGCCCCCATCCGGACAAAGACACTCTCGTCCTTCAGGGCCTCGATGAGGGGCACGATGGCCCGCTCGTCGCTCATCGCCGAGAGGGCCTCGGTCACGTTCTCCCGGAGCTCGGGATTCCTCAGGCTCCCGATGAGGGGGGCAAGGGCCCGGATATCCCGTACCTTCCCGAGGGCCACCACCGCCTCGCGCTGCACCTCGAGCTCGTCATCGGCGAGGAGCCCGACGAGCGGGGTCACCGCATAGGGCTCCCCGATTCTGCCGAGGGCGATGGTCGCCTCCTTCCGGACGCCGGCCGAGGAGTCCCCGATGGCCCTGATGAGCGGCTCCACCGCCCGCCGGTCCCCGAACCTGCCGAGCACCCTTGCCGCCGAGCGACGCGCGGGCTCGTGGGAGTCGCCGAGGGCGGCGATGAGGGGATCGACGGCCGGCTCGCCGATCTCGAAGAGGACCTCCTCGGCATCCGCCCGGTGGTCGTCCCCCTCGCGCTTGAGGGAATCGATGAGGGGCGGCACCGAGAGCTCCCCTGCCATGGCGAGGACCCAGGCGGCGCTTTCCTTCATCTCCCGGTCGTCACCGGAGAGGACCTGGATGAGGGGCTTAATGGCCGGCTTCCCCATCCCCGCCAGGGCCCGGGCCCCCGCCCGCCGGATCCCATCGCCGCCCGACTTCATGACCCCGATGACGGACTCGACGGCGCGGCCGTCTGCGATCATCCCCAGGGCCTCGACCGCGTATCCCTTCACCCAGGAATCATCGGCGGACAGGGCCTTGAGGAGGGCAGGGACCGCGGTCTTGTCCCGGATTCTCCCCAGGGACTCCGCGGCCATGGAACGGAGATAGGCGTCCTCCCCCTCCAGGGCCTCGATAAGGGGCTCGACGGCGGCCCGATCCCCGAGCCCTCCGAGAACCCTTGCCGCCTGCCTCCGCACGTACCTGTCCTCGTCCCTGAGGGCATTCGCAAGGGCGGGCACGGCGGCATCGCCGATCTGCTCGAGCTCGGTCCAGGAACCCTTGGAGATGAGGAAGTAGGCCCGTTCCTCATCAGAGAGGGGGCTCCAGCCGAAGCTCGTGAGGACCCGGATGATCTCCTTCTGGGCGGCCCAGGGGGCCTTCTTGAGCACATCGACGAGGCCCTCCACCGCCCGGTCGTCCCCGATCTCCTCGAGGACCTGTGCCACCTGCCGCTGCACGTCCCAGTCCTCGTCCCTGAGGGCCTTGATCAGGGGATCGACGGCGGGGGCCTTGATGGCGGCGAGGATCCGCCGGGCCTCCTTCCGGATGGCCCAGTCCTCGTCCCTGAGGGCCCCGATGAGGGACTCGACGGCCCGGTCCTTCATCCCGACGAGGGTGTTCGCCGCCCTCTCCCGGACGTCGTCGTACTCGCTCTTGAGGGCCTGGATGAGGGAGTCAAGGGCCGGGGTCCCGATGGTCCCGAGGGCGATGGTCGCATAGCACCGGACATAGGTGTCGATGTCCCTCAGGGCCTCGATGAGGGGCTGGAGCGCCCGCTCGTCCCCCATCTTCCCCAGTGCCCGGGCGGCCTCGCCCCGGACATCCTCGTCCCGGTCCTTCAGGGTGCCGATGATGGCGGGCACGGCCTGGAGGTCCCCGATCTCCCCGAGAGCCCGGGCCGATGCTCCCCGTACCCGGGCGTTCTCGTCCTTCAGGGCCCGGACCAGGTGGTCCACGGCCAGGGGATCCCCGATTCTCCCGAGGGCCTCGGCGGCCTCGGCCCGGACAAGCTTGTGCCTGTCCTTCAGGGCCCGGATCAGGTGGTCCACTCCCTTCGGGTCCCGCATCTCGCCCAGGGCCCGGGCTGCCTGGGACCGCACCGTCTCATCCTTGTCGGAAAGGGCCCGGATCAGGTGGTCCACCGCCTTCGGGTCCCTCATCTCAGCCGGGGGTGCGGTCTGGGGCCGGACCCCCTTCTCTCTCAGTCTCGATGCTTCCCTCTCTCTCCTTGACTTCATGGTAACTCCTCTTTTGTCTCCGGTCCGACCGGACGGAGCCGGTTCGCTTGATGAGATTTAAACTCGTATCAACCTTCGCAATTCCATACCATTAAATGATTATGGGGCATATTCTTACCCGGGATGCCCTGATGTTCGTGGATTTCCTGAACAGGTACCGGGCGAAATCTACCCGTTCGATGTATGGGAGTGCATGGATAAAATTCCTTTCCCTTGTGTACGGCGCCCGGCTGAAGGGGGCCTCTCCCGCCCTCCTCGATCCCTGGGTCGCCAAGTACGTGAACGACCTGAGGAACGGCAGGCGCGACCTCGCGGCCGATCTCCGGGCCCTGGAGGCGGCCTGCCGGTCCCGGAGGACCTGCCTCGGGTACCGGAGCGCGATCCGGACCCTTCTTGCAGAGGCGGGAATCGCCCTTCCCCCCGGCGACGCAAGGCGGCTGCCGCGGGCACGGGGGAGTCACCGGCCACCTGCCGCTGTCGATTCCCTGACCCCGGGAAAGCTTCTGAGGCTCATGGAACACCTCGATACCCGCGGGAGGGCCATCGTCTACACCCTGGTGAGCAGCGGCGCGCACCTCGGGGA
This sequence comes from Methanomicrobiales archaeon, assembly GCA_035310965.1. GTDB lineage: Archaea > Halobacteriota > Methanomicrobia > Methanomicrobiales > JACTUA01 > JACTUA01. Next base: position 13,726 of record DATGDI010000041.1, on the reverse strand, counting down.
GGTTCTCTCCATCCGGCTCGGGGATCTCGACCTCGATGCCCGGCCGGCCAGGTTCCTGATCCGAACCGGGAAGACGGAGGCACCGACGGTCGCCTTCATCTCCCGCGAGGCGGTGGGGGCCATCCGGGTATACCTCATCGTGAGGGACCGGTTCCTCGCCTCCGCCCGGGCGAGGGGTGGGACCGCGGGGGAGGACCTTCTTTTTCCCATAGGCCCCCGGGCCTTCGAGCAGGTCTGGGACCTCGCCCTCTCGAAGGCGGGGCTGGAGAGGGTGGACCGGGTGACGGGGAGAAGGACCCTTACCCTCCGGAGCGCCCGGCGGTTCTTCGCCGATCGGATGGGTACGGTCCTACCGGCCACCGTCGTCCGGGAGCTGATGGGCTCCATCCGTACTCCCCGGGGGGAGACCGCGGGGCAGGTGGAAAAGGACCTGGAACGGGCTTATCTGGCCGGGGAGCCTGTGATGACGCTCCACCGGACCCACCGGAAGGAGAGCCTCTCCCGGAAGGTCGCCGAACTCGAAAGGACTGTCAGGTTCCTCCGGGAGAGGGTGGAGGAGAGGGATCGGAAGTCCGCACCCCTGGACTCAGGAACTGTCGAGATCGGGGAGGATGGTTAAGGAAACACGGCCGCCCCTGCGATTCTCATCCGGGTCATCCGGCATCGGGCACCCTGGCCCCAGTTGCACGGAAGGGCTTATATCCCGGGGATACCCTCACTGGGGCTGAGGTCTTATGACAGGTTCTCCATCGTCCCGGGAACAGATCTCCCGGGCCGTCGTAACCGGGGGAGTCCTCGTGGTGCTCCTCTGGGCAATCCTCGCGGTTCCCTCGGCCGCCCGGACCAGCATCCAGACCATCCAGAACGGGGACATGATCTTCATCTACGAACAGAATCTCGACATCACCGCGCTTCGTACCGGGGCGAACCCGGTCGCCTCCCTCCGGAAGTACCAGGATGATGATCCGACGAAGGCCCTCCTCCGGGAGGTCGCGGTGTCCGACGATACCAGCTTCAGCCTTATCCCGGAGGAATTCGGGGATCTCCGGGGGGTCTATATTGCCTTCAATCCGGCGGTCGGGGCCATGGGCAGGGTCGTGGTCCAGCTTCCCTCGGTTTCCATCGATGCCGTGCTCGCAAGCCCGAACCACGTGGACTCCATCGCGGGGCTTACCATTCCCGAGGACACCCCCATCGCCTTCAAGATCACCTCCGTGGACGTCGGGTCCACGTACCATGCCGGGTCCCTCTTCCCGGCGACCGTCGATCTCGTCCTGACCGCTCCCGGTGGTGCCCAGCTCACCACCATCCTGGGCCGGGATTTCTCTGCGATGCACGTGAGCCGCCAGGTCTTCTATACCGATGACCCGGGAAGGCCGGGGGCCATCTCCCTCGGGAGCCTCGGCGCCGGGAGCTACAGCGTCCAGGCGAAGTGGAGAGACCCGGCCTCCTTTGAAAACCAGGCACCGGACTCCAACATCATTACCTTCACCATCGGGAAAAAAATAGCCGTTCAGACGACCCCCACACCGGTGACCACCCCCGTCACGACGCAGACCACCGCCACGACCGTCCGGCAGACAATCCCGCCAACCACCACGCGCCCGGTAACCACCGTCGGGACCCCGACCCCCGAGGCCACGACCCTTCCCCCGGCAACGGGTACCACCTCCCCGCCTCCCACACCTGCACCGACGGGAGCATGGCTTGCCTTCCTCGCCCCGGCGATGGCCGCCCTCACCCTGATCCTGAAGCGCAGAAAAGGGTAGGTGAAAAGAGCGGACCGATCTCCCTTGGTCAATCCGGGAGATTCCCCCTCTCCCTTTTTTTGAAGTCCTATATCCTGCGATATATCCCGATGGTTTCCCCCTGGGCAAGGATGTGCCCCCTCACGGAGGATTCGAGCGTCCGCCCGTCCCTCTTCCCTGGGAGAGTGAGGGCGGAGTCGAGGGCATAGACCACGAAGTGGTAGTGGTGGGGCTTCCCTCCCGGCGGGCAGGGTCCGCCGTAGCCCTGCCGCCCGAAGTCACTCGTGCCCTGGACCGAGCCGGTGGGGAGGACCGGTTTCCCAGCGCTACCGGAAGGGATCTCCCGGGTGCCGGGCGGGATGTTCCAGGCCACCCAGTGGACGAAGGTCCCGCCGGGTGCGTCCGGGTCGGTGACCAGGATCGCAATGGACTCCGTGCCCTGCGGGGGGGCGCTCCAGCTGAGAGGGGGCGAGACATTCGCCCCGTCGCAGGTGTACATCACCGGGATCTCTCCACCAGGGGCAAAGGCGGCGGAGGATACCTCGAGCACGGGTGTCCCCGTCCGTGCACCGGGGACGAGGCAACCCGAGAGAATGAACAGGGGGATGAGGGGGAGGGCCCGGACTGCCCGGGCGGCCCCGGCCCTCACCCGGGGCACGAGGAGGTTTTTTTCCATGCCGGGACCGATGGGGCTGCACCCAGATAAGAATTGCGGGAGAAAAAAGGTGGTGATTAAATTTTCAGCTGGGCGAGGGCATCGTACACCATCTTCCGGTACACCGCGGGATCCGGGTGGTACTGTTCCTGGGCCCGTTTCGAGTCCTCGGTGTTCCCCAGCTCATCGAGCCGCTGGAGGGTGGCCCGGGCGGCGTCCAGCACCCAGAGGTCTCTCGTCTCCCGGTCCACCGCGGTCACCGACTCCGCTCTCACCGAGACGAGGAACGACCCGGTCTGGGATTCAAAGACATTCGGCTTCCCGATGACCGCCACGAAGGCAGGCGGCTCGATCCGGGCGATCTGCTGCATCGCCTCGGGCTGGTAGCTCCCGGCCATGAGGAAGAAGGTCCCGGTCGGGTCCGAGATCCGGGCATGGTAGAAGACGTTCTGGTCGCCGCGCCGGTCCTTCTCGGTCAGGGTGCCGACGAGAAATATCCGGTTGCAGCGTGATCCCGTGGGAAGGAGGACGAAGCTCGGGCTCTTCTCGTCCTCCCCCTCCCGGAACTGGAGCCTCACCTCCCTGAGTTCACCGGCAAAAACCCGCCGGGCTGGTTCCCGGTCGAAGGTCTGCCCCGGGCGGGGTCCGCCCGCCTTCCGCCCGTTCATCATTTCGCCTCGCCCCCGGCCCGGTTCAGGAGGGCAGCCAGGTCCGACGGGTCGTATGCCAGCTTCCGGCATTCCTTGACGAGAATTCTCCCGTCCATCTCGGTACCTCTCGCCTGGAAGTAGCGGCCGAGGACCGCGTCACGGATCCGGTAGAAGACCTCGTCCATTCCAAGGGGGCTCGACTCGGCAAGGGCCACCGCCTCCTCGAGCTTCATGCCCGAGAGGGCCTCGACGATCTCCTTCTGGACGAGGATGTTCCTCGTCCGGATCCCGTCATCAAGGACGCCCTTGATGCGGAGGTCGTACCGGAAGGTCTTCTGGATCTCGTGGACCGGGCAGTAATTCTGCCGGGAGAGGACCCGGTTGCACCCTTCGACCGGGCACCTTTTGATGAGCCCCGAACCGGGAGCCAGGTGGACGATGACCCCCCGTGTCGTCTCCCCCTCCGACACCTGAATATCCCCCTCCTCGGGGAGGTAGATGGCCGGGGAGAGGTTCAGCTGGAGCCTCCCGTTGAACTCGTCCACGAGGGCATAGTAGATGGAGTACACTTTCCCCGGAGTGAGCTTCTCCTTTCCCTCCTCGCGCCAGATGGTGAATTTGATGGTCCCCGTCTCGTCTCCGAGGAGACCCGTCTGGAGCATCCTCTCGTGGCTCGCCTCCCACTCCTGGACCACCTTCACCCTGACGGAACCCACCCCGGGCTGGAGCTCCCGGATCGGGACAACCTTCGGGATGAGGGGGGCCTCGTTCTCCACCTCGGTGATGGTGGTCCCGCTGTGAATGTTCAGCTTTTCCACGCCCCTGAACTCATCCACGACGGCCGATTCCATCCGGTACCATTTCCCGGCGGACAGGGGCTGGGCCTTCGCCCGGGCCCAGACCGTGAACCGGATGGCGCCGGAGGGATCCGCGAGGATCCCCGCCTGCGCAATGGCCGGGGTGGGCGGGGAGGTGAGGGCAACCACCTTGCCCTGCACCGTCACCCACTCGCCGGCCGACAGCCCCCGGATCTCCCGTTCCTGAGCCCTCCCACCAGGGGAGGGGAGGGAGTGCTCCCGGGCGATCTCGTTCCACACCGTCCGCTCGGCCTCGGCGAGCTGAACCCCGAACTCCTCAACAAGACGCCGTATCTTCGATTCGATCCTCGGCCGGTCAACGGCGATTCCCTTTGCTTCCATCTTACCGGAGATTCTTTCAACCGCATCTGATACGTCCATAGACATCTCCACTCTTAAGGTTCACCGACCTGCCTTAAAGGATGAGGGGGGAGGGGTGAAAATGAGGTGCCCTCCCATGGAATTTGTCCCCTCCGTCCCTGTTTTCTAAAGGGTTAAGTAGCAGGATGACCAACACCATGGGCATGGCAATCACGGCTGACAGCACCATTATGGAGGTCCTGCAGGCAAAGCCCGACGCGGCCAATGTCCTCTTCAAATTCGGGATGGGGTGCCTCGGGTGCGCCGTGGCCCGGGGTGAGACCATCCGGGAGGCGGCCCAGGCCCATGGTATTCCCCTCAAGGAACTCCTCTCCGCCCTCGGAATTCCCGAGAATTAATTTTTCCTGGGTGTCGGCCTTCAGCCGGCCGCCCTCTTCAGCTCCCGGAGCGTCGCCTCGGGATTCTTCTTCAGGTACTCCGTGACCTTCGGGATGTGGAGCAACGTGCACCCGCTGCAGTTCCAGACCCGTCCGCCGTTCTTGCTCTCCACCCACTGGCCGAGGGTGGGATCCAGGCAGGGGTAGAGGGGACAGTAACAGTAGTCGCACCGCTGTCCCTCGAAATGGCAGGGATAGTAGGGACAGCCTTCCGGCCTCCACTCCACCCAGTGATCCCCGCCGTACCGGGAATAGATGAACAACGACGGGGCATCCCTCTCAACCCTGCGCTCGTGCCTGGCCAGGGCCTCCTCTACCCCGTGGAAGGCTGCCTCGTAGATGCGCCTCCCCCCTTCGGTGGCGGTTCCCGCGTACTCGTGGCGTGCCGGCCCCTCGCAGGCGGCGACCACGGCATCGGTGGGGGTCCCCGAGAAGGGATGGCCGAGGGCTCTCAAGGCATCGGCCTTCCCCATGGTCGAGACGAGGAGGGCCTCCAGGAGGGCCCCGTCGGAGAATCCCTCGGCCGAGTGGATGATGATGTTGATGGTGCCCGCGGGGGTCTCCGCAACGGGACCGGTGATCCCGGCCGTGACAAACAGGGTGATGAAGTCGTACTGGAGGATGCAGGTGTGCCGGATTCCGACCGCGGTGAGGAGCCCGAAGAAGTCCCGGGAGAACCCCATGCCTGCCACGAGATCCTCCAGCGAACGGAGGGGTTCCTCGTGGGGGAAGTCCCGGCCAACCGTGTGGTTGAGGAGGGTGGTGACCCTCCGAAGACCGCCATTCACGCCGGTGCTCGCGGCCTGGAAGTCCCCCCGGACAAAGAGGGTCCCGCCCCTGAAGAAGTACCTCATCGGGGATCAAAGAGATCTCCGCCGGGATGAAAAAGAAGGTTCCGCCCCGGCTGCGCGGGTGCGGGGATCGCGTCCCGGGGATGCAGGGAAAAGTCCCGTTCCTGCCCCGGAATTCCGGCACCGGAATCAAGCCCGAAACGCGGCTGTTTTTTCTTTTCGAACCATGCTGGACGAATCCCCTCCCTCCCGGGCCACCCCGAACCGAGCGGACCGGGTGGGACGGTCGCCGGCCTTAAAGGGCCCCCCCATGAAATCCGGGATCAGGGAATCCCTGGAGAACCAAGAACAGGATTCGCCCGGAGACTGATATGACTCAATATGCAAAGATGGGAGCACTCCTCCTTATTGCCATGGCCCTATGGTGTGGCGCGGTATCTGCGGCCCAGGCAGCGGCCAACCTTCAACTCACGAAGACCCTCCATAACGAAGGATCGATAACCGCCGGGGACCAGATCATCTGGAATATCACCCTGACGAACAGCGGACCGGATGCGGCCCCTGAGGTCACAGTCACAGACGACATGTCACTTCTCAGGGATGTCACCCTCGACCTCGCGGAGGCGAGCGATGGCACGACCTATGATCAGAACGCTCACACCTGGACCGTTCCTCCGCTCACCGGTGACGGCGCCTCGGCAACCCTCAACCTGACCATGACCCTTGCCGAGGATGCGGCTCCGGGAGAGATCAAGAACTGTGTCAGTATCACCGCTCCCAGCGAGGAGATATCGGAAACGCCCGTATGCGCCTCCGCCACCATCACGGCCGAGGCGGCAGACCTCGAACTCACGAAGACCCTCTTCAACACGGGCCCGATCTTTGCGGGGGACCAGGTCATCTGGAATATCACCCTGACAAACCAGGGGACCGCCGGGGTTACGGATATCGTGGTCACCGAAGATCCCTCAGCGCTCGGTGATTTCACCCTGGTGAGGGCCGAGGCGAGCGCCGGCTCGGCCTTCGACGATGCGACCAATACGTGGACCATCGATTCCCTCGCCGGTAACGGGGCCACTGCCACCCTCAACCTGACCATGACCCTTGCCGAGGATGCGATCGCCGGTGAGCTGAAGAACTGCGCGAAGATCACCTCCCCCGCCCAGGCCGGCTCTGAGCCGGTATGCACCTCCGGTGAGACCAGCCCCACGGTGAAGCTGGATGTCACCATCAAGCCCGAGACCCTGAACCTGAAGAGCCGTGGCGTCTTCACGGCGTTTATCCGGCTCGCCGGTGATACCTCACAGGAAGGGATCACCCTCAGGGATATCAGCTCCATCACCTGTGGAGGCGCGCCGTCGACGAAGGTCAAGATGAATCAGAAGGCCGGCGGAACCCTCATGGCCAAGTTCCGGAGGCAGAGCCTCGGGAAGGATGTAGTTGCCGGTGAGACCGTCGAGATCGTCTGCAACGGGACCGTCACGAAGGGCGGGGAGACCGTGAAGGTCATCGGGAGCGACACCATCCGGGTGATCGGAGAGAAGAAGACGGGCCTCGATGCGTTCTTCTCTGATATCCTGGACACCGTTGCGCCCCTGGACGAGGTCGGGGAGGGAACAGATGAGACCTCGACCTCCCCAACCGCCACTCCAACCGTGAGCCCGGACCAGAACCAGAACCGCGGCCAGCTCAAGAAGCAGGAACGGAACCAGGATGGCTCCTGCACCGAGAACTGCGCCACCGGTAATTCCAAGAATATCAAGGGAAACAACGGCAAGAAGTCCGCCTCTGACGACGAGGACGATCAGGCCGACACCCAGGGACAGGGAAACCAGGGGAACGGGAACGGGAACGGAAAGGGCAACAAGGACAAGGAGAAGGGCCAGGGAAACGGGAATAACAAGAAGTGAACGGATTCCCGTACCGGGGATCCGGCAACCTCTATTTTCGGAAGAGAATGAAAGGACAGGGATCAGCTCAGGGTATAGCGCACCCGGTCCTTCAGTTCCTGCTGCTTCCCGGCATTCCAGCCCGAGACATCCTGGAGGTAGCCGGTCACCCGGCTGATCTGCACCACGTCATGCGACCCGCAGTCGGGGCAGACGGGGTTCCCGCACATGGGGCAGTACTCGATCCGGGCGATGATCTCATGGGAGCACTGGGCATGGTCCAGCGGGCAGAGGATCTGGAGCCTGGCCTCGCCGCACCTCGGGCATGGCGACGTGTCCACGATGGTGTGGCAGGTGAAACACTTGTAACGCCGTTCCCCGGGCGGGATATCCTGGATGGAATGGTATTTTTCTATAAGCTTGCGCTGCTCCGGATTCCATTGCATACCGGATCCATGGTGAGGCGATCTTAAAATATTTTTGCGCGAAAATTTTATTTTGCGCAAGTTCGCGGACATCGATGAAAAACGGCCGGCGGTGGCAGGTCGGTCGACCCTTCCCAGGCTGCCCCAGCTGACTCACAGGGTTCATCACGGTCAGATCGGCCGCCTCATCATCGGCAGCGCCTGGAGAAATCCTCTGCCGCGGCTTTCGGGTCCGGGGCCGCGAAGATGGACCTCCCGACGATGATCCCGTCAACGAGATCCTTTACCGCCTCCAGCTCCCCTCCCTGCGCCCCTACACCCGGGGAGAGGATCTTCAGGGAACCCGCGATTTCCCTGAGCCGCGCGACCCTCCCGGGCCGGGTCGCCGGGGCGATGATCCCGTCGGCACCGCACCGAACGGCAAGCGCGGCCAGCCGCTCCGCGACCCCGCCATGGAAGAAGGCCGCGGCCCCCGGGTGGCTCATCTCGGCGACGGCGTAGCAGGCCCCCCCGCGGGCATGGGCCACCTCCACGCAGGCGGAGAGAGCATCCTCCCCGGGGAAGGCATGGGCGATGACTCCTGAAAACCCCGCATCGAAGGCGAGGGTGCAGATGGTCCGGTTGGTGTCCGGGATATCCGCGACCTTGAAATCGGCGATGAGGGGGAGGGCGAGGGGGAGGAGGTCCTTTGCAATGGATATCCCGGCCGACAGGACGAGGGGGTACCCGATCTTGATGGCATCGAGATGGGGGGCGCAGGCCCGGGCAATATCGACGGCCCGTGCCCGGTCGGTAACGTCGAGAGAGAGGATCAGCTCAGCCACGGGAGAGCCTCTCCAGTACCGCGGCAGCAAGGAACGGGAGAGTGATGGTCGCGTCCCCGTACACGGTCACGCCCTGCGCCTCGGGGGTGAGCTTCCCCCAGGACCGGGCCTCGTCCAGGGTGGCGCCCGACAGGCCCCCGAGATCCGGCCGGTCCCCGGTCAGCTGGACGGCGTACGTGAACCCGTGGGGGGCGAGGAGCATCCCCTGGAAGATGAAGTTTTTCGGTACCCCTCCCCCGATGAGAAGGGCCCCCGCGCTCTCGGAGGTGAAGCACCGGTCCAGGAATCCCTTCATGTCCCGGAAGGCGTCCACCGTCACCTTGTGGGTCTGGGAAAAGAGGGAAAACTGGAGGCCGAAAACCGAGTCCTGGACGGCGGGGCAGTAGACCGGGACCCCCTTTTTCGCGGCGGTCGCAAGGATCCCCGAAGGGAGCTTCTTCCCGACCATGCCCAGGAGCTCCGAGGTGGAGATGACCGTCCCGTCGCTGAGCCCCCCGAAGACTCCCTGGATGAAGTCCTCGAACTGGGTGAAGGCGTCGTCGGAGACATAGACATCGTAGATGCGGTTGATCCCCTTCCTCCGGAGTTCGTTGTCCGAGCACTCCGCCGACCCGTGATAGTGCCGGCACCCGATGGCCTCGACCATGTCATGCACGAGGTTCGCCCCGGTAGAGACGAGAACGTCGACATACCCCCTGTCGATAAGGTCGGCCACGATCCCACCCATCCCCGCGGGAACCATGGCCCCGGCGAGACCCAGGAAGGTCGTGGCCTTCCCGTCCCGGAACATCGCCTCCGTGATCCTGCATGCCTTTGCAAGGGATCCCCCGTTGAAGGCCCCGGATGCCTCGAGCTCGCTCGCGAGTTCCCCGGCGGTCATGCCGGGCCGGATCCTCACCTGCTTCACCGCGTCGCCTTCCATGCACTCTCCTCTTTCACGACTATTTCACTGCCCCCTCTTATCTGTGCCGAATTCCCCGTGCAAGGGGCATCGCGAGATGACGCCGGGCAGAGGGGGGTACCTCGTACCATCCTGCCGCGATTCCTCTCGCTCTCTCCTGAACCTCTCCCCCTGCTGCCCTCTCACCGCACCGCCGGCACTTGTACCCCTTCCCGCGGCCCGCGGAGGTCATTCTCACCCCGCAGGCAGGGCAGAGGGGGGATCTCATCACCAGATCCTGCGCGGGCTCGATGAGCCGGATCTTCTCCAGGTTCAGCGAACCCCCCTTGAAGCTTCCACAGGCCTCCACCTCGTCGCCCGGTACGAGGGCCCTCACCATGTCCCTGAACCCCTTGGTCGGTTCGTAGGCCATGCACCTCAGGGACAACCCCCCGTCACCGATGGGAACCGAGACATGTCCCCCCCTTCCCGTCGCCGCCCTTCCCGATACGATTCCCTGGACCCTGTACGAGTGCCCCTCGGACAATCCCCCGACTACGCCCTCTTCGAGGTGGCCATCGGTTCCCTGATTCGTGAGATACACCTGCTCCATACCCGCGGGCTCGGTCCGGATAAATGTCCGGGCGAGGGCGACAGAGAAGGGGCTTCGGCCCCGGATCCCGAAGAGGACCGGGTCCGGCGTGTGGGGGGAACAGACCACGATACCGTTCTCCCGGTCCACCGTGTCCCAGGTGGCCGGCGCGGTGGAGGCATCGGCGAGGAAGAAGGATCCCCGGTCGATGTTCCTCGGGGTTCCCTGGAGGTCCGGCTTTCGGTAGACAAGCAGCTCCCAGGTGGAGTCGGGAAGGGTGCTCGCGATGGCCGCCGTGGCCCCGATGAGCCCCCGGCCTCCCTTCCATCCCCGGTACATCGCCCCGGCCTCCTCGAGAACCTCGATGGCCTCCCCGCGTTCGCAGAAGGAACGGAGGGCCTTCTCATAAAATCCGGCCGGCGGCTTCGTCTCCGATACCGCGACCCCCGGCTCGGTCCCCTCGGCGGGAAGGTCTGCCATCTCATCGACGCACCGGCAGGCCATCCCGAAGGCAACCTCGGGATCCCCCCCAACCTCGAGGGAGATGGCGGCGTTCCCCCTCGTCTTCCAGGGGACGTTCGGGTTGAGCCGGATGAGCCTTGCCTCATGGAGAGCGAAACGTTGGGAAAGGAGCCTCCGGATGAGCACGGCCCCCAGGTACGTGGTGCACATCCCCCGGGGGGAGTCCGTGTCATCGATGCCGATCCACATGCCCGATATTTTATTATCACACCCTGCAATATGGCTTCTTGAGGCACCATGACCCAGGAGGTCCTTCTCCAGCGGGTGAGGAGCCTGCTCGTCGAGGCGGGGTTCCAGGTCTCGGACCGGTGCAGCCAGCGGCCCCGCTCCTTTGACCTCATCGCCGGCGACCGGGAGGTCCTCATGGTGGTGAAGGCCATCTCCCACATCGACGGGGTCTCCGAGGACATCGCCCGGGACCTGGACCTCGTCTCCTACTACCTGGGCGGAGCCCCCCTCATCGTGGGGGAGCGTACCCGGGACGCGGACCTCCAGCGGGGGGCGGTGTACGTCCGGTACGGGATCTATGCCCTCTCCCTCCCCACCCTCTCGGATTTCCTCATGGAGGGGATCCCGCCCCTCATCTATGTCTCGCCCGGCGGGCTCTACGTGAACATCGATGAAAAGCTCCTCAGGGCCCTCAGGGAGGAGAGGGAGCTTTCCCTGGGAGACCTCGCCCACCTCCTCGGTGTTTCGCGCCGGACCATCAGCAAGTACGAGAACGGGATGGGGACCACGATGGAGATCGCCGTCCGTATCGAGGAGGTTTTCGACACCGCCATCACGAAGCCCGTCGACCTTCTCTCCCACGAATCCCGATTCGCCCGGGCCGATGAGCCCGCCAGGGGGCAGGTGCTCCCCGATCTCGAGCGGCTCGGGATGGAGATCCACCTGCTGCGCCGCGCCCCCTTCGAGGCCCTTGCCCGGTACGACGACGAAACCATCCTCACCGGCTACGGTACCGCCCAGCACGTGGAGAAGCGGGCCCCCCTGATCGGGAGCATATCCCGGATCGCGAGGGCCCGGGCCCTCTGTGTCCTCTTCGGATACCGGCGGCAGAAGACCATCGGGGACACCCTCGTCATCGGCGAGGAGCGCCTCCACGCCCTGGAGGACGGCTCCGAGCTCATGGAGCTCATCCGGGAACCCCCGGCGTGATATTCACTTTTCGAGAGGTCTTCCCTCCGTGGGATCCCCGGAGGGATCCACTTCGTTTATATAGAACCACAAACCAATTATTCTACCGCAAAATACGGTGAGAGAATCATGTCACAACTCGCAGGACAGCCCATTCTCATCCTCAAGGAGGGCAGCTCGCGGACCCGTGGCCGCGACGCCCAGGGTTCCAACATCGCGGCGGCAAAGGCAGTCGCAGGCGCGGTACGGACCACCCTCGGCCCCAAGGGGATGGACAAGATGCTCGTGGACACCATCGGCGACGTGGTGATCACGAACGACGGTGTCACCATCCTGAAGGAGATGGACATCGAGCACCCGGCGGCGAAGATGATGGTGGAGGTCGCAAAGACCCAGGATGACGAGGTCGGCGACGGGACCACCACCGCCGTGGTCGTGGCAGGCGAGCTCCTGAAGCGCGCCGAGGAGCTCCTGGATCAGGACGTCCACCCGACGGTCATCGCCCAGGGCTACCGGCTCGCCGCCGAGAAGGCCCGGGAGATCTTAAACGACATCGCCATCACGGTGAAGCCCACCGACAAGGAGATGCTCTTCAAGATCGCCGAGACCGCGATGACGGGAAAGGGCGCCGAGGCCTCGAAAGATAAGCTTTGCGAGCTCGTGGTCAAGGCGGCCATGATGGTCGTCGACGAGGACGGGACCGTGGACAAGGACAACGTCAAGATCGAGAAGAAGGTCGGCGGGTCCTCGGACGACTCGATGATCGTCGAGGGGGTGCTCATCGACAAGGAGCGCGTGCACCCCGGCATGCCGAAGAAGGTGGAGAACGCGAAGATCCTCCTCCTGAACGCCTCCATCGAGTTCAAGAAGACCGAGGTGGACGCGGAGATCAACATCACGAGCCCCGACCAGCTCCAGGCGTTCCTCGATGAAGAGGAGCGGATGATCAAGTCCATCGTCGACAAGGTCGTGGCGAGCGGCGCAAACGTCGTCATCTGCCAGAAGGGTATCGACGACATCGCCCAGCACTACCTCGCGAAGGCAAACATCCTCGCCCTCCGCCGGGTCAAGAAGAGCGACATGGAGAAGCTCGCCCGGGCGACCGGCGCATCGGTCATCTCGTCCATCGACGCAATCTCGAAGAGCGAGCTCGGCAAAGCCGGCCTCGTGGAGGAGAGAAAGGTCGGGGGCGAGGAGATGATCTTCGTCGAGAAGTGCGTGAACCCGAAGGCCGTCAGTATCATCGTGCGGGGCGGGACCGAGCATGTCGTGGACGAGCTCGAGCGGGCCCTCGTCGATGCCATCAGCGTGGTCTCCGTGGTCATGGAGGACAAGAAGCTCGTGGCCGGCGGCGGGGCTGCCGAGATCGAGCTCTCCCTCCGGCTCCGTGACTACGCGGCATCCGTCGGCGGGCGTGCGCAGCTGGCCATCGAGGCCTTCGCAAACGCCCTCGAGATCATCCCGAGGACCCTTGCCGAGAACGCGGGCCTCGACCCCATCGACATGCTCGTCGCCCTCCGGGCAGAGCATGACAAGAAGAGGAAGAACTACGGCCTCGATGTCTTCAAGGGCGCACCCATCGACATGTACAAGGCCGGCGTCGTCGAGCCCCTCCGGGTGAAGACCCAGGCCGTCGCCTCGGCGGCCGAGGCAGCGGTCATGATCCTCCGGATCGACGACGTCATCGCCGCCTCAAGAGTTGCGGGCGCACCCCCCGGCGGGCCCGGCGGCATGCCTCCCGGCGGAATGCCCCCCGGCATGGGCGGCGACATGGGCGACTTCTAGAGCCCCTCCATCCCCTTCTCACTTTTTATCGTTCCCAACCCGGTGTTCAGAAATTCCGGGGAAGCATTTTTGGTATTCGATGCCGATCCCTCTTCCATGGGCCTGGACCTCGTCAGGAAAATCACGGCCTTTGTCGGGAGTCCTGAGACCGCATTCCGTGAGGTAAAAGACGAGCCTGTTACCCCCGCCCTGATCTACTTCGTGCTCCTTTTT
>DATGDI010000040.1:0-2882 GCA_035310965.1 Methanomicrobiales archaeon | reverse complement strand
TCCCGCCGATCTTCCTCTCACGCGGCGCCTCCATTCCCTCACCCCGGCGACATCGGGTTCCCTCTCATCGCACCGGCCGGCAAAAAATTGCTCTCTTTATATATCTGGAAAATTGGTTTATATCTTTACTGGCACCCCCTCCCACCTCCCGCATGCTGCGCTGCGACGGCCATCGGGAAAAAAGAGGTATTCCTGAAGGAGGATGGCACAAGGAGACCGGATTCGGGTCCCTCTCTCCAATCCCCACCGTCCTGTCCCGGATGAGAGGGATTGGCCGGTTATTTACCTGGAGAAGAAGCGACGGATACCCGGCTCTGCTCCCTCATTTCCCCGGTGGAGATGGATCCCGATACCGAACGGGGGTTCTCAGCCGATCCGGAAGGACCTCATCGAGACGGACCCGTTCTGGAAGCCTTCATGAACGAACTGCAGGCTCTCCCCCTCATCCTGGAGGGCAAGGGCATAGATCATCGGCAGGTAATGATCGAGGGTTGGAACAGCGAGGGATGCCCCCTTTCCCATGGTGAGGTAATCAATGAGCTCCCGGTGCTCTCCCTTCACCAGGTGAGCCTTCATCCTCGAGTCGGCCTCTACGGCCCAGTCGTACGCGGCATCCATGTCGGAGAAGTCGATGAGATTCAGGTTGTGGACCATGTTCCCGCTGCCAATGACAAGGACACCCTCGTTCCTGAGTGGCCGGAGGACCTTCCCGAGATCGTAGTGGAACTGAACGGGCTTCGGGTGCCAGTCGTTGAAGGAGTAGTCAAGGCTCATCTCGAAGACGGGGATGTCGGCCGCGGGGAACATGTGCATGAGGATCGAGTAGGAGGCGTGATCCAGGCCCCAATCCTTATCGCACCGGATCGGCCCGTCGGCCCTTCCCAGCTCGGCCGCGCGGGCTGCATGGCCGGGGGCTCCCCTGCACTCGTACTTCACCTGGTAGAGCTCCCGGGGGAACCCGTAGAAATCGTAGATCATCCGGGGCCTCTCCATGCAGCCTGCAAAGGTTCCGTGGGTGAGCCAGTGGGCCGAGATGACCATGATGGCATCCGGCCTCGGCAATGAAGGGCCCAGCTCTGCAAGGCTCTTCGTGAACCGGTTCGAGAGGACCATGTTCATGGGCGATCCATGGCCGATGAAGAGCACGGGCATCCGTTCCCGGCCGGAAGGGTTCCCTCTGGTCACCATGGCACTCAGACCTATCATCACGCCGGGCACCTTTAGCCTATGCTCTGCCGGTCTGTGGTCGGGGCTATCCGGTAGGATCTCCCCTTTCCCCTGCTCCCCGGGCGGCGAGAGCCGCCCCGAGGGCCCCCGTGATCTGCGGTTCCGGCGGAACGAAGAGGGTGACCCCGAGGCCCTTCTCGATGGCCTTCCTCATCGCGGCGTTCTTCGCCACCCCTCCCACGAAGGCAATCCTCCCCGAGAGACCCATCCTCTTTGCCATCGAGACGATCCTCTCCGCGATGCTCCCGATGAGCCCGGCGGCGATGTCCTCACGGGTGGCCCCGCGTGCCCTGAGAGAGATCACCTCCGATTCCGCGAACACCGTGCACATGCTCGTGATCCTGGCGGGGCGGGTGGACGCGAGGGCGAGGGTGCCCAGGAGCTCGACGGGAACCTCGAGGGATCTCGCGGTATACTCGAGGAACTTCCCGGTCCCGGCGGCACACCGGTCGTTCATGAGGAAATCCGTGACCCTCCCGTCCTCGAGGACGATGATCTTCGAGTCCTGCCCTCCGACATCGATGATCCCCCGCACCCCCGGATAGAGGAGGTTTACCCCCCGGGCGTGGGCGGTGATCTCGCTCACGGTTCTTTCGGCGAAGGTGATGGAGCCCCGGCCGTACCCGGTAGCCCACACCCCGCGAACCTCGTCTCTCCCGATCTGCGAATCGGAGAGGAGATCGCGGAACGCTGCCTCGGCGACGGTAAGGAAGTCGTACCTGGTGTTTTCGATCCGGTATCCGGCGATCTCGCTTCCCCGGAGCAGTACCACCTTGGTCGTGGCGGCACCTGCGTCTATGCCGGCCGTGATCACGCGATCATCTCCAGGAAGGCATCCACCCGGACCCCGATCTGCTCCCGGTCCGAATCGCCGTAGTCGGACTCGATGGCGAGGAGCGGTATCCTCTCCTTTTTCAGGGCCTGCTGTACGAGGAGGCGCTCGATGTTATAGCCGTGGCAGAACTGGAGCGTGTAATAGACGACCCCGTCGGCCCGGAACTGCTTTGCCAGGTCGACGATGCGATCGACGCGTCGTTTGTTGGGGGTCATGCAGGCGCAGGTGATCCCCAGGTACCGTTCGGCGAGGGCCTTCCAGGGATCCCCCTTCTCATCCACGGGGTCCCAGAAGGATCTCGTGCCGGTACAGCTCTCCTCTGCGACAACGGCAGCCCCCTTTTCCTCGAGGATCTCGACCATCTTCGTGTTTCCCGAGGCCATCGGGCAGCCGGAGATCAGGATCCTCGGTCCTTTCCGGGGAGGTGGGACAGTGTGCTCCAGCTCATCGCAGAGCCGGGTTATCCCCTCCCGGAACTGCACGGGGGAGAGGAAGAACTGCTTCTGCATCACCCGGAGGACCTCTGAGCCCCGGATGGGGGGAGGGTCTGCCATCCTCAGGCCGAACAGCCGGTGGAGGAGCCTCCGGGTCTCGTTCGCCGATCGGATCTCTCTCCCCAGTGCATCGTCGGTTATGGTCCTCCCGGCCAGGTCCTCCATGAACCGTCCAAACCTCCGGAGCTCCGAGGCGAAGTAGGCGAGGGCCTCGGGACTTTCGGGTTTCTGCGGGAGATCGAGGACGTAGGTGGGGATATGGGAGGAGAGGACCTCGTACATCTTCTTTTTCCCGTCGCAGGTCGCCTCTGCCACCACCACATCCA
>DATGDI010000039.1:0-2526 GCA_035310965.1 Methanomicrobiales archaeon | reverse complement strand
GTGGCCCGTCGCTATCGGGGTGCTCGGGAAATCCTTCCGGAAGGCCACCGAACAGAACCTCCGGGTCGCCAGGAGGGGCTACGAGGCCTCGGAGGAAAGGCTCCGCATCCCCTCTCTCGGGCTGCCCCCCCTCCCGGCGTTTACGGGAAACGAGGCCATGGGCATCGGCCTCGTCGAGGCCGGCCTCGGGGTGTACATCTCGTACCCCATGTCCCCCACCTCGAACCTCATGCATTTCCTGGCCGCCCATGCCGACGAGACCCGGATACGGGTGCTCCAGCCCGAGAGCGAGATCGCGGTCATCCTCGCGTCTCTCGGGTGCGCCTATGCCGGGACCCGGGCCGCGGTGGGGACCTCCGGAGGCGGTTTCTCCCTGATGGTCGAGGCTCTGGGGCTCGCCGGGATGGCCGAGCTCCCGGTCGTCATCGTCCTCGGGCAGCGGGCGGGGCCGAGCACCGGCCTTGCGACCTACACCGCACAGGCGGACCTCGAGTTCGCCATCCATGCCGGCCAGGGCGGCTTCCCGAGGCTCGTCATCGCCCCGGGCGACGCGGAGGAGGCACGGACCTGGATCCGGGCCGCCGTGGACCTCGCCTGGAAGTACCAGCTGCCCGCCCTGTTCCTCCCCGACCGAATCGTCTGCGAGGGCATGTACAGTCTCGATCCCGGGGTGGCCCCGGAATACCAGGCGTTCCCGGCTCCCGCCGACCCGGGGACCCATCCCTACCTCCGGTACGCCATCACCGACTCGGGGATATCGCCCCTCCGGTTCCCGCCGGTAAAGGGAGAGGTGATCCGGGTGAACAGTCATGCCCATGACACCGACGGGATCACCACAGAGGACCCCGGGGTAACCCGGGACATGGCCGACAAACGATGGAGGAAAATGGCCGGCCTCGCCCGGGAGATCGAGGGGATGCACCCGGTGAATGTCTCCGGAGATCCGGAGGGGGCGACCGCGATCCTCTGCTGGGGCTCGAACAAGGGAGTCTGCGGCGAGTGCGGGGAGAGGATAGGGCTCCGGGTCGTCCAGCCGGTCGTTCTCTGGCCCTTCCCCGAGGAGAGCTTTGCCCATGCCATGAAGGGCGTGGAGAGGGTGTTTGGCGTGGAAACGAACGAGACCGGCCAGCTCTCCTCTCTCGTCGGCCGGTTCGGGTACCGGGCCGAGAGAAGGATCCTGAAGTACGATGGCAGGCCCTTCATGGTTGACGAACTGGAGCAGGAGCTCCGGAGGGTGCTTGCATGAAGGGGATCGATCTCATCAGCCATGCGAAGAACACCTGGTGCCCCGGGTGCGGGAACTTCGCCATCCAGCATATCCTCAAGGATCTCCTCGCCGCCATGGAAACGGAGGGGTTCCCGGTCGAGAAGAACGTGCTTGTCGCGGGCATCGGCCAGCACGGGAAGCTCTTCGACTTCATGAACCTGAACGGCTTCTACTCCCTCCATGGCCGCACTATACCGGTGGCCATGGGGATCCGGCTCGCGAACCCCGATCTCAGGGTGATCTGCGTGACCGGTGACGGCGACTCGTACGCCGAAGGCCTGGATCACCTCATCTTCGCGGCGAAGAGGAACCTGGACATCACCGTCCTCGTGCACGACAACCGGGTCTACGGGCTGACCACGGGGCAGTTCACCCCCACCTCCCCGTACGGGTACCGGGGCCATTCCACCCCCGCCGGGGACAGGGAACAGCCCCTGAACCCCCTCGAGCTCATGCTCGCCTCGGGGGCGACCTTCATCGCCCGGGGTTACACCGGCAGGCGGGAGGAGCTCTCACGCCTGATCCGCGAGGCAACCCTCCACCGGGGGTTTTCCTTCGTGGATATCCTGCAGGTCTGCGCCACGTACTGCGATCTCACCCAATACTACAACGAGCGCGTGTACGCCTGGACAGAAGGCGACGTGGAGGACCGGGATGCCGCCTGTCGGCGGGCGCGGGAATGGGATTATTCTGCCGATGCGAAGATCGGGCTCGGGGTGATGTACCGGAAGGCCGCCTCCACCTTCGAGGACGGATACCCCGTGCCCTCTGCCCTGACCCACGAGGAGAGGGCCGGATGGGTCGCCCGGATCATGGGCGAGAGGTCCTGACCTCTCCGGTTGCAGACATCAGGAGAAGATTCCCACCCCTTATCTTGCGGTTCGGCATATATCCCTTTTCCCGGGCAGGATTGCGGGGCAGGGCACGGGATCCGTTATTTTTTCAAATGTTGACCCATTTTCCTTCCTTCGCCCTGCTTGAGACCCGTACAAATAAAATGGGTATAGGATTATGGGTGAAAAGTTATAACAGGTTTACCATGGCAACCGTGAGCGAAACGGGAAACTCGGGCATGGCCATCGCCGCAGCCATCGTCGCGGGGGTCGTTGTCTACTTCCTCACCCTCGAAGCGTCCTGGGCGGCCGTCGCCGCCATCGTGATCGGCTATCTCGTCATGGGGATACGGATCGTGAGGCCCACCCACCGGGTGCTCATCGAGTTCCTGGGGAAGTACCAGAAGTACGGCAACCCGGGGCTGT
>DATGDI010000038.1:0-2817 GCA_035310965.1 Methanomicrobiales archaeon | reverse complement strand
GACGAGGAACTGGCCACGGCGCCCGCCACCCTCGTTATGCAGTACTCGACCGGGAGGTTCGGGATCACCGACGAGAAACTCAGGAAGGCGGCAGCCGTGGAGATCCGGTTCGGGCAGGGGGCGTACCCGGGCAAGGGGAGCTACCTCCCCGCCGAGAAGATCACTCCGGACATCGCTCGGATCCGGGGCCTCGCGGAGGGGGAGGCCGCATACTCGCCGGCCCGGCACCCGGACATGCGGGACGCCGGGGAGATCCGGGGGAAGATCGCCTGGCTCAAGGCCCTGACGGGTGGCATCCCGGTGGGGGCGAAGATCGGGTGCGGGAATATCGAGGATGACGTCGCCGACCTCGCCCGGGCAGGGGCGGACTTCATCGCCCTCGATGGCTTCGGCGGCGGGACGGGGGCGACGGAGCTCGCAGTGAGGGAGAACGTGGGCATCCCCCTCCTCGCGGCTCTCCCCAGGGCCCACCGCCTCCTCCGCTCCCTGGGACTGCGCGAGCGGATCACCCTCATCGGCGGCGGGGGACTGCGGACCTCCGCGGACTTCGCCAAGTGCCTCGCCCTGGGAGCCGACGCCGTGTACGTCGGGACCGCGGCCATGATCGCCGTGAACTGCGAGCAGTACCGGATCTGTCACACGGGCCGCTGCCCGACCGGGGTGACGACCCAGGACCCGGCCCTCGAAGGGCAGCTCGATGTCCCGACCGGCATCGACCGGCTCTGCAACTACATCCGGGTCTCCACGGAGGAGATGGCGGAATTCGCCCGGATCACGGGGAAAAACGACGTCCACGCCCTGGACACGGCCGACCTCGTGGCCCTGGAGGAGGAGCTCGCCCGGATCGTGGGATGCGCCTGGATTGGATGGGCAGGCACAAAGGAATAAGGAGAAAAGGAAAGGCGCATACATACTCCGGATCACCATGGCGAAAATGACCATCGAACCCAAGAAGGGAAAGGACGGCCAGATCGAGTTCACCGTGAACTACATGGACCCGAAGACCGACAACACCTTCACCATCACCATCACGAACAGCCTGGACGAGGCGGTGGAGCGGCTGAAGTCCACCCTCGAGGCCGAGGTCCAGGCGATGCGCGAGAAGAAGTAGATCTCACAGGATATACGGGATGAGGGCCCTCACCTCCCTCCGGTACTGTTCATAGTCCTCTCCGAACTCCTCGAGGAGGAGCCTCTCTTCCTCCCGGATCTTCAGCAGGGAGGCCCCGAGGACAAAGAGGATCAAGAAGAGGGCCCACAGGGTTCCGATAACGATGGCTGTACCGGTGTATCCGATGAGAAGGCCCGTGTAGATCGGGTTTCGCACGAACCGGTAGGGCCCTGTCCGGATGAGGGTATGACCGACCTTAATCCCGGGCCTGGAGGTCCAGTTTCTCCCCAGGTGAACCCGCGCCCAGACCGCGACGCCGAGGCCGAGGATGGTGATCGGGAGCCCGACGAGCATGGTGGCCGCGCCTCCTGGAAGAACATCCCGAACCAAGATGCCCTGAGGCAGCTCTTCTACGAGGATCGCCAAGGCGAGGACCGAGATGATCGTGAAGAGCAGGAGGCGCGAGCAGGACTGCGTGCGCTTGAAGGGGGACCGGGTCAGCGCCGCGGTGATGAACCAGTACGCCCAGAAGACAAGCCAGACGACCCCAAGGGCAAGATCGAGAACCTGCATCCCTCTCTCCCCTTCTCATGTCCCCCTCCCGGGCTCAAATAACTTCGCGGGGATTCCCGCCGTGGCATCGGACCTGCAGGGGTGGCTTTGTAGCCAGGACGCCTACTTTATGCCCAGGAGGGGCAGGAGGATGATGGCCGTGGCAAGGGGAGTCAGTTTTATAAGGCCGGGGTGATCATCCCGTGTGTATCACTATGAGCACGAAACTTTCAGGAACCGGTATCGCGATCCTCGGGATCCTCCTCCTCTTTGGCGTAATGGCAGCGGGGTGCACGAGCTCGCCCTCCGGCCCGGCCACGACAACTCCGGCGACGACGCTGGCGACGGCTCCGCCCACCACCGCAAGGACCACCGTGGCCACCACGGTCCCGGCCACCACCGCCCCGGCAACGACGGCAACGACGGTGCAGACCCCCGCGCCCATTCAAATGGCCGCCGTCACCATCCAGAACTTCGCCTTCAGCCCGGCATCGGTCACGATATCTGCGGGATCAACCGTCACCTGGACGAACCAGGACGCGGCATCTCACCAGATTGCGAGCGACACGATGGCCTTTATGGGGAACCCCATGAGCCAGGGAACGAGCTACTCCTTCACCTTCATGACCCGGGGCACATTCCCCTATCATTGCGCCATCCACCCCTCCATGAAGGGGACCATCACGGTCACGTGAAGGTTCCCCGACCCCCACACCATCTCTCTTTTTGCCCGAGCCTTTAGAAAAAGGTCAGGTACACGACGGTTATATGGACGAGGGCGAGGGCGATGGTCACCCGCGCCATGTTCAGGTGCCAGGAAAACGGGACGTTTGACCCCTCTCTCAGGACGAGCATTCCCAGAGTCACCGTGGTGATAAGCGAGATGAAGGTCGCGGCTCCGAGGTAAATGGCCAGGTGGATCCCGTAGATGAAAAAGTTGGCAACGGGGAGGTAGACCATAGGTGTAGCATGCTCCTGTACCCATTTAACCCTCTCGATATTATCCTGAACAGGCTCCGCGGCCATTGTTCAGCCTGGGAAAGACGAGTTTTCGTCGTGAGACCCCCTGATTCCCCGACGAGCGGTGACGGCCATCATTGTCCCGATTGACGGAGAACTGCCCTGACGGGAGAGCATTTGAGATAAAAAAAAGG
>DATGDI010000037.1:0-1570 GCA_035310965.1 Methanomicrobiales archaeon | reverse complement strand
GAGGGAAGCCGGAGGAGGAACCGGTAGGCCCCCACCTCGATACCGACGGTGGTCCCGTGACGGGCGGAGAGAAGGATGGAGAGGACCCGGGCAAGGGCCTCGTTCGCCTTGTGGCCGCCGCAGACATTCGCCACGACGCCCTCGTCCGACGATTCCAGGGTGATGAGACGCTCGTCGGGGATCCGGTCCTTTACCCTGTCCATCCGCCCGAGGAAAGCCGAGGCGAATTCGACGGCCCGGTGATGCGCGGGGTACCGGGAGAAGTTTCGGTCCCGGCGGAGCCTCCCCACCTCCCGGGCGACCTCGAAGGGAACCGGGATCTGCTCGCCCTCCCAGGAGGGGAGCTCCCCCTTTGCCTTCTTTGCCGGTTCCACGGTGATCCGGTCCCCTTCCATGTCCAGGATGCGCCAGAGCTGGCCCTTTGCGATGAAGACCGCGCCGGTGTAGGCCCACCCGACCACGAAGGACTCGTCGAGGGTCGCGACGGTCCGCCGGGTGACCATGTCGAAGACCCGGATCTTCCGCTCGTCGTGGATCATGGAGAGGTTCAGGGACAGGTACTTCCTCGTCCGGCCGGTCTTCGTGATGAAATCACCGTCGATGCGGATGAGCCGGTGGGAGGCCATCTGCTCGCAGACCCGATCGAGGAGGGCACCGGGGTCAGGATAGCATCCCGACCGGGAGAGGATGGAGAGGATCCTTGCCCGCGAGATCTCCCCGTACTCGACGGCCAAGGCCGCCACCTGGTTCGCGAGGGTGTCTGCCGAACCGGTGTGGGGGACCACGGGTTCCACCCGGTTCTCCTTCGCCATCCTGGCGATGACCATGGACTCCAGGGTGTCGTCAAAACCGGTGGTGAGGATGGTCCCCCGGGAGATGGTGTGGAGCTGGTGGCCTGCCCGCCCGACCCGCTGGACGAGGCGCGAGACCTCGCGGGGAGAGCCGAACTGGATGACATGCCCCACCCGGCCGATGTCGATGCCGAGCTCCATGGAGGAGGTGCAGATGAGGGTGTGGATCTCCCCCTTCTTGAACCGCTCCTCGGCGTCGACCCGCACCTCCTTCGAGAGGGAGCCGTGGTGGACCTCCACGTCCCCGGTCTCGTAGAGCTGGTGGCCCAGGGCCTCGGCGGTGACCCGGGTGTTCACGAAGACGAGGCTCGAGCCCTTCCCGCCGATGCACCGTCCGACGTACCGGGCCTGGTCGGCGAAGTCCTCTCCGGCATACCGGACGCGGATGTCGAGGTGGGGAGTGACCGGGATCTCCACGAGTCGGTACGGACGGTCCCCGCAGAGAAAGGCGGCGACCTCGGCCGGGTTCCCCACGGTGGCCGAGAGGCCGATCCGCTGGAAGTCCCCGGCGTACACGGCGAGGCGCTCGAGGGCGACGGAGAGCTGAGCGCCCCGTTTCGAACCGGCGAGCTCGTGGATCTCGTCCACGATGACATGCCGGACATGGGCGAGGTGTTTCCGAAGCACCTTGCCCATGAAGACGGCCTGGAGGGTCTCCGGCGTGGTGATGAGGAGGTGGGGCGGGTGGAGGGCCTGCTTCCGCCGCTCGTGCGCAGGTG
>DATGDI010000036.1:0-3297 GCA_035310965.1 Methanomicrobiales archaeon | reverse complement strand
TTGGTGTGTTTGGCCGATCTGACGGGCTGATACAGGTCACCTACTTCGGATGGCCCCTGTATTACTACTCGGGTGACAGGAGCCCGGGGGATGCCAACGGGTACGGCTTTAATAAGCTCTGGTACGTGATGGGCACCGGGGGTGTCGTGACCCTCGCCCCGACCACGAAGCCCCCGACCCCGGTCCCGACCACGCCACCGGTCTATAATTACGGCGGCGGTTACAGTGGTGGTGGCGGTGGAGGCGGCGGGGGAGGTTCCGGTGGTGGCGGCGGAGGGTACTGATCCCTTCGCCGCTTTTTCCCGGACACTCCTGCCATTTTTCATCCCATCCCCAACTCTTTCGAGGTTCGCTCCTTTCCCGCCCGACGATAGATCCCATGCATCGCGATGAGAACCTTTATCAAAACAGATTTCCTCTTCTATATGCTGCGGTGGCCTAGCCGGTTAGGGCGCCAGACTCATAGGGTTTTCGCGAACGTCGGAGCGCCATCATCTGGGATATCTGGAGATCGCGGGCTCGATCCCCGCCCGCAGCATCACCTCTGACTCACCCCGTTCCGGGCGTCTCTATCTTTCTCCCTGCCGGACCCCGCAATTTTAAGGCTGATGCCACCGATTTCTCATCGCGGTATCCGCCCGGGAACCCGGATCCCCGGAGGAGTATCGACGGAGCCATTCCATGTCTTCCCCCGATGAATCCCCTGTGGCACCCCGGTTCCACGCGTACCCGGCGGGCCAGGTCCTCGCGGAGCTCCGGTCCGGGCCGGGAGGGCTCTCACCCGATGAGGCACGGGCCCGCCTCGCCCTCCACGGGCCGAACCGGCTGGAGGAGAAGGTGAAGGAGAGCCCCCTCCTCCTCTTCGCCCGGCAGTTCACCGACCTCCTCATCGTGATCCTCGCCATCGCGGCTGCCGTGTCCGGCCTCCTCGGGGAGTGGCTGGACGCCGCGGCAATCATCGCCATCATTGCCCTGAACGGGGTCATCGGCTTTCTCCAGGAGTACCGGGCGGAGAAGGCTCTCGAGGCATTGAAGAAGATGATCGCCCCGGTGGCCCGGGTCGTCCGGGGCGGGGCCGAGGCGATGATCGATGCCCGGGACCTGGTCCCCGGCGATGTCATTCTCCTCGCCGAGGGCGACCGGGTTCCCGCCGACGGGCGCCTCCTCGAGACGATCGCCCTCGAGGCCGACGAGGCCGCCCTCACCGGGGAATCGGTCCCGGTACCCAAGGACGCCGGGATGACCTGCGACCCGGGGGAGCCGCTCCCCTGCCACGGGAACATGGCCTTCCTGGGGACGGTCATCACCCGCGGGAGGGGAAGGGCGGTGATTACCGCGACCGGGATGAGAACCGAGCTCGGGAAGATCGCCGAGGCGGTGGCAGAGGAACCGGAGGAGGCGACCCCCCTCCAGAAAAAGCTCGCCTACCTGGGGAGGCAGCTCTCGGCCGCGGCCCTCGCCATCGTGGGGGTGATCTTCATCGTGGGCATCGCCCGGGGGCTCCCGGCCCTCGGGATGTTCCTCGTCGCGGTCTCCCTCGCGGTCGCGGCCATCCCCGAGGGGCTTCCCGCCGTGGTCACCATCACCCTCTCCCTGGGGGTCCAGCGGATGGCCGGGAAGCATGCCATCATCCGCCGGCTCCCCGCGGTGGAAACCCTGGGCGCGGCGACCGTCATCTGCACCGATAAGACGGGCACCCTCACCCTGAACGAGATGACCGTGCGGAGGGTCTCCGTGAACGGGACCTTCCTCCGGGTCACGGGTGAGGGCTACGTGACCGGGGGGGACTTCCTCGAAGAGCCGGCCGGGGCCGCAGTTTCCCCCGCGGGGGTCCCCGGTCTCGTGACGCTCCTCGAAACCGGGGTGCTCTGCAACAACGCGGCCCTCCCTTCGGTGGGGAGCACGAAGATCCCGGGAGATCCCACCGAGGCCTCCCTCCTCGTCCTCGCGGCGAAGGCAGGGCTCGATCCGGAACAGGTCCGGGCGGCCCACCCCTTCGCCCGGGAGATCCCCTTCGACTCCGCCCGGAAGGCGATGACCGTGGTCCGCACCACGGATGGCCACCGGCGGGCCTACGTGAAGGGTGCGCCGGAGCTCCTCGTCGAGAGGTGTACGAAGATCCTGTGGGACGGCTCGGAACGGGATCTCGCCGGGCCCGGGCGGGAGGCGATCCTTGCTGCAAACACGGAGATGGCCTCGGGGGCCCTCCGGGTCCTCGGGTTCGCGTACCGGGATCTCCCCGGTGAAATTCCCGACGATGAGATCGAGAAGGACCTCGTCTTCATCGGCCTCGCCGGCATGATGGACCCCCCGAGGCCCGAGGCCGGGGCGGCGATCCAGGCCTGCCGGAAGGCGGGGATCCGGGTGATCATGATCACCGGAGACAACCCCCTGACAGCGGGGGCGGTGGCACGGGAGCTGGGCCTGGAGACCGGGGAGATCCTGACCGGCGCCGATCTCGAACGGGCCACTGACGCGGAACTCCGGGACCAGGTGGAAGGAGTGGGGATCTATGCCCGGGTCTCGCCCGAGCATAAGCTCCGCATCGTGGACGCCCTGAAGGCCCGGGGGGAGATCGTGGCCATGACCGGCGACGGGGTGAACGACGCCCCCGCGCTTTCGCGGGCGGACATCGGCGTTGCCATGGGCATCACCGGCACAGAGGTGGCAAAGGAGGCGAGCGACATGGTGATCACCGACGACAATTTCGCCTCCATCGTGCTTGCCGTGGAGGAGGGGAGGGTGATCTACGCAAACATCCTCAAGGCGGTGAAGTACCTCATCTCCTGCAACATCGGGGAGCTCATCACCATCTTCGTCGCCATCATGGCGGGCCTCGCGAGCCCCCTCGCCCCCATCCAGATCCTCTGGATGAACATCGTGACAGACAGCCCCCCGGCCCTCGCCCTGGCCATGAACCCCGGCGACCCCGATGTGATGAAGCGGCCGCCCCAGGACCCCGGCGAACGGATCCTCGGCCGCCGCAATGCGATGGGGATGGGGGCCATCGGCCTCCTCATGGCCGCCGTCACCCTGGCGGTCTTCATCCTGTACGGGGGCACAAAGACGGCCCTCGCAGGGACCATGGCCTTCTCGGTCATCATCCTCTTCCAGCAGTTCTATGCCCTCGAGTCGAGCGCCTCCGGGGAGAGGCACCTCCACGAGATGGGGCTCTTCCGGAACCGCTGGCTCTGGGCGGCCTTCCTCTTCGGGATCGCCTCCCAGGTCCTCATCACGGCCTGGGGGCCGGCGCAGGCGATCTTCGAGACGGTGGCCCTCGGGCCGGCGGAGTGGGGG
>DATGDI010000035.1:0-1689 GCA_035310965.1 Methanomicrobiales archaeon | reverse complement strand
GGGTGCGCGACCTGACCGGGTCCTTAAACGCCCTCTGCCGGGACTACGGGATGACCGTCATCTTCTCCACCCACGACGTCTCCCTCGTCCCCGAACTCGCGGATTCCATCTACGTGATGCACCGGGGTCAGATCGTGGCAGAGGGAACCGTCGGGGAGATCTTCGCCCGCGCCGAGATGCTCCGGTCCTTCCGTCTGGACGTCCCCCCCATCCCGAGGCTCCTCCGATCCCTCCGGGAGCACGGGGTGGAGATCTCCCCCGCCTACTCCTATGCGGAGGCCGAGCAGTCCCTCCTCTCCGCCTTCGGGAAGCGATCGTCCACCGGGGACCAAAACCCATGATCGAGGATCTCTTCACCCTCGAGATGCACACGTACCGGGACAGTCCTGTCCACCGGCTCGATGCCCGGGCGAAGATCCTCGCGGTCCTCGCGGTCATCATCGGGATCGTGGCCGTCCCTTACACCCCCGCCGTCTACGCCCCCGCCCTCCTCCTCCTCCTGTTCTTTGCCCTCCTCTGGGGCCTCTCCGGGATTTCCCCCCTGGTGTACGCGAGGCGGCTCGCCCTCATCCTCCCCGTCTGGGGGGCCGTCATCCTCGTCCAGGTCTTCCTGAAAAACCCGTATTACCCGTTGTTCCACCCCGTCCTCTCCCTCCCCCTCGGGATCTCCGTGTACAGCGAATCGGTGGAGTTCGCCACCATCCTCGCGGTAAAGTTCCTCGTCTCGGTCTCGTACATCATCCTCCTCTCCTCGACCACCACCCTCCAGGACCTCCTTTCGGGGGCGGGCCGGCTCGGCCTCCCCGCAGAGTTCGCCCTCGTTCTCGGGATGATGGCCCGCTACCTCTATGTCTTTGGGTACATGTACCGCAAGGTGGTGGAGGCCCTCCACACCCGGTGCTTCGACCCCCTGGACGGCGCCCTTCCCTACCGTTACCGGATCCGGCAGCTGGGGTATACCGTCGGGTCGCTCTTCATCCGGTCCTACGAGCAGGGTGAGCGGGTCTACACCTCCATGTGCTGCCGGGGATACGGTCGTCACTCCCACCTGTTCATCGAGAAAAAACCCTTTTCGGGAACTGACCAGGTGTTTCTCTCGGCCTCCCTCGCCCTGGTCGCGGCCGCCCTCCTCCTCGGGTTTTTCTAGAGCCCCCTGTCATAACGTATTTCTCCCCCCTCCTCCCTTCATCTTAAGCATATGACGAGCAAGTTCGGCAAGGGCTTCGTGGTGAACCTGATCCTCCTCGCAAAGCACCTCGGGCTTCCCCCGGACAAGGCCTTCTTCGGGGCCGCGGACCACCTGGACGAGATGGTACTCCCCGAGTCCTTCCGGGGGACGGAGGTGGAGAAGGCCCTTGAGCACCTCCGGAAGGCGGTCATCTGGCACCAGCCGGGGTCCATGGACAAGGAGGACTACCACGAGGCGGTCCTCGCGATGCACCGGCTCGCCATCGCGGTGGACCATGAGCTCGGGATCAGGGACGCCGACGTGGGCCAGTACGACTAGATGCAGGGCTCGCCCACGTTCACGTGGACGATCGAGATGAAGGGAGAATTTCGGGAGAAACCTCCCTGGTCGCACCCCGCCTGATGGCGGGTTGCTCTAGGTCAGGTTCTGATGAACCCTCCCTCCCCCGAAAGCGGCCAGGCAGGAGAGACCTGGCCGTGCCCTCCCGGGCCATCCTCCCG
>DATGDI010000034.1:0-5933 GCA_035310965.1 Methanomicrobiales archaeon | reverse complement strand
TCGGCCCGGACCCGGGCATAGATGGCGCCGGGCATGACGGCCGCGGCAACGTTCGCCGGGAGGGTCCAGGGGGTGGTGGTCCAGATGACGAGGTACTCGCGGTCCCGGCCCTTCACCGGGAACTTCACGAAGATGGAGGGGTCCTTCCGGTCTTCGTACTCCACCTCTGAGTCGGCGATGGCGGTCTCGCACCGGGGGCACCAGTTCACGACCCGGTGGCCCCGCTCGAGCATCCCTTTTTCCTCGGCCCGGGCGAGGGTCCACCAGGCCGCCTCGATGTACCCCGGGGTGACGGTCATGTAGGGGTTCTCGAAGTCGAGCCAGACCCCGAGGGCCCGGAACTGGTCGGACATGAGGTCCTTGTTTTCGAGGGCAAAGCGCCGGCACTCGTCGACGAAGGCCCCGATGCCGTAGCCCTCGATCTCCTTTTTCGTCGAGAAACCCAGGTTGTGCTCCACCTTCACCTCGATGGGGAGGCCGTGCATGTCGTACCCCGCCCGCTCGACGATGTGCCTCCCCTTCAGCCGGTGGTAGCGGAGGATGGCGTCCTTGAGGATCTTGTTCCAGGCCGTGCCCAGGTGGATGTTCCCCGTGGTGTAGGGCGGCCCGTCGACGAAGAAAAAGGGCTTCCCGCCGGCCCGGAGCTCCCGCACCCGGTGGTAGATGTCCCCGGCCGTCCAGAACTCCCGGACCCGTGCCTCGACCGCGCCGGCCTGGTAGGTGCTTTCCACCTGCTTCACGGGGATCCTCCAGAGGCCGTCATTCTCTACCATGTTGGATCTTCCATAAGAAAGCATTTTTTAAACCACACGTGTTCAAAACTCCGGGAATGCAGATCGCGGTCATCGGCAAAGAGGAGTGCACGGGCGAGGAATACGGAGCTGCGAGAGCGGCCGGCTCCCGCATCGCAGAAGGGCATGCTGTCCTTATCTGCGGCGGCAGGGGCGGGGTGATGGAGGGTGCCTGCCGGGGAGCAAGGGAGTCCCGCGGGGTGACCGTGGGCATCCTTCCCGACACGGGAAAGGGAAACCCGTACCTCGACGTCGTGATCCGGACAGACATGGGGTACGGGAGGAACGCCATCGTCGTCCAGTCCGCGGACGCGGTGGTGGCCATCGGGGGAGGCTACGGCACCCTCTCGGAGATCGCCATCGCTCTCAGGGCGGGGAAAAGGGTCTTCGGGTACCACACCTGGGAGATCGACGGGGTGGAAGGGTGCGACACGCCGGAAGGGGCGGTCAAGGGGGCAGTCGCCGCAGCCTCCCGGTCAGGCTGACATCGTAGCCCCCGAGACCCTCGAGGCCTTCCCGGAAAGGGGGGGAGCTGACCGCGGCGGCGAGGGCCTGCACTCTGGGGTCCTCCCAGGTATCGGCGTAAAAGACGAGCTCGTAGGGCTCCCGGGCCACCGGGACGAAGGAGAGGCCGAGGGCCTTTGCCGCGGAGTACACCCCGAGGCCCGCATCCGCCTCGCCGGTCTTCACGGCAAGCGCCACCGCGAGATGGGTGGTCAGTTCCCGGTCGTAGCCCGGAATGGATGCCGGCGGGATGCCCTTTTCCACGAGGAGGTGATCAAGGAGAATCCGGGTTCCCGATCCTTTCTGCCGGTTGATGAACCGGGCTCCCGGGAGATCCCCGAGGGAAAGGCCGTCTCGGGAGATGATTCCCTGCTCCCTCCCCGCGAGACAGAGGAGAACCAGGTTCTCGCCGGAGATATGGCGGCTGAGGTACGGGATGTTGTAGCTGCCATCATCGGCGAGGAGGTGCATGGGTGCCCCGTGGCAGACCCTCTTTTTCAGGGCGATGAGGCCTCCCATGGACCCCTGGTGGGCGCTGTGGAGGCCGACTCCCGCCCGGGCCAGGTTGTCGGCCAGGAGGTCGAGGGCCGGATCGTGGCTCCCCGTCAGGATGAGGGCCCGTTCGGCCTCCCCGGCCGGCACCATGAGGTGGGCCACGACCTCCTCCCCGGCCTCGATCCCCTCCTTCCCTGCCCCGATGGAAAGGTACGCGTTGGCCCGCACGCCGCTCATCTGCACGCCGGCACCCCGCCCGTGGGGCACCGCCACCCACCGGTCCCGGATCCTCCCGACCGAGAGGAAGACGAACTCCTCGACCCCGAGCTCGGAGGCGAGGGTGGAGGCGAGGGTGGCCCGGATTTCCTCCCCCTGCTCCGAAGGGAGCCCGTACCGGGAGAGGAGCGGGGTGACGAGTTCCCGGAGAACCGTGACCGCTGAGAGGGGGTAGCCGGGGAGGCCGATGACCGGCTTTCCCCGGATCCTCCCCAGGATCACCGGCTTGCCCGGCTTCATGGCGACGCCGTGGACGAGGACCTCGCCGAGGTCGGCGATGGCATCGGCGGTAAAGTCCCGCGTGCCCGCCGAGGAGCCGGCGGAAATAATAACGAGGTCGTTCTCCTCCGCGGCCTCCGAGAGGCGGGAACGGATAAGATCCGGTTCGTCCGGAGTGAGGGGAAGGCGGGTACACCGGGCCCCAAGACCCTCCAGCCATGCCGCGGCCATGATGGTGTTGGACTCCACGACCTGGCCGGGGCCCGGGCGCTCGCCCGGGGGCACGAGCTCGCTCCCGGTGGGGATGAGCCCGATCCTCACCGTGAGAACCTCGAGCTCCGTGATTCCGTAGGCCGCGAGGGCCCCGATCTCGTGGGGCCGGACCGGGTGCCGGGAGGGAAGGATCATCTCCGTCTCCCCGATGTCCTCCCCGACGGGGCGGACGTGCTGCCAGGGGCTGACCGGGCTCCGGATCGTGAACCGGTCGCCGTCAATCCTCACTTCCTCGATCATGATCACCGCGTCACAGCCAGGAGGGAGGAGGTTTCCGGTGTTCACCCGGACGGCACCCCGGAGGGTGACAGGGCGCTGCTCGCTCGCGCCGAAGGTCTCCTCGGCGAGGACGGCGATCCCGTCCATGGCCGCGAGGTGGGCACCCGGGACCGAGAACCGGGCGACCACCGGGGATGCAGTGATCCTCCCCGCGGCCGCACCGATGGGAACCTTTTCGGTGACCGGCGTGAAGACAAAGGAGCGGCCGAGGATCTCCCGGGCTTCCCCGAGAGGGGTCAGGGAAAGGTACCGCTTCACCACAGGATCACCTCGACGGTCTCACCGGCCTCGAACCCCTCCCGGTCGGCGGGCACCATGACCATGCCGTCGCTTCCCACGAAGGTATTCAGGAGACCGCTCTTCCCGAAGCAGGGGATCGCCCTTTCCTTCTCGATCCTGACCCGGACGAACTCCACCCTGCCCTTCTGGGAGGGGATGTTCTCGGCGAGGACGGCCGGGACCTTCCTCTCCGACCACGGGGATCCGGACATCGCCGAGAGGAGGGGTCCTGCGAGGGCATGGAGGATGATGTAGGCCGAGGCCGGATGGCCCGGGAGGCCGATGACCGGCCTCCCCCGGGCCTTCCCGATGATGGTGGGCTTCCCCGGCGCGATGCCGATGCCATGGACGAGCACCTCCCCCTTCTCTCCGATGACAGACGCCGCCAGATCCCGGACGTCCTTGGAGGATCCTCCCGAGAGGAGGATGGCGTCGCACTCATGCACCGCCCTCTCCAGGGTCTCACCGAGGGTCTGCCGGTCGTCCCGGGCGATCCCGTAGGGACGGGGCAGGCATCCGACGGAGCCTGCGAAGGCGGCGCACATGGGGCCGTTTGCATCCCTCACCTGTCCGGGGCCGGGAACATCCCCGACGGGGACGAGCTCGTTCCCGGTGGAAATGATCCCCACGACCGGCCTCCGGTACACCATCACCCGTTCATGCCCTGCGGCGGCGAGGACCCCTGCATCCCGGGGCGAGAGGCACCTTCCACGCGGGAGGATGACAGTCCCCGCCGGGAAATCCTCCCCGGCGAGGATGACGTTCTCGCCCGGGGCCACGGGCCTCTTCACGAGGATCTCGTCCCCGATCCGCTCGGTGTACTCGACCATCACGGAAGCGTCCGCCCCCGCCGGGAGCATGGCGCCGGTCGGGGCGGAGATCCCCTCGCCCGGCCGGAGGAAGAGGGAGGGTCTGCTTCCCATGAGAATTTCTCCCGCCAGCCTGAGGATGGCGGGGACCGCCTCGCCCGCCCCGACGGTGTCCGCCGCCCGCACCGCGTAGCCATCGACGGTCGTGCGGGAGAACCCGGGGATATCGACCGGGGTCCCCACGTCCCGGGCGAGGACCCGGTGGAGGCAATCGCCGAGTGGGATCTCCTCCTCCCGGGGAGGGGGCGCGATCCGGCGGATGACCCCCAGGGCCTCCTCGAGGGTGACCACCGAAAGGAAAAGGCTCATCCGAAGCAGCCCAGCTGGCACTTCCGGATCTTGACCTTGTGGCGGTTGCAGTACTTCGCGATGTCCATCTTGGGGATCCCGTATTTCTCCGAGATCTCGAAGGCCTTCTGGCAGGGGAGATCTGACCTGATTCCGGACTCCTCAAGGGCCTTTTTGATAAGGGCTTCGTCCATGGTAACAATCATTCCTTTCCCGAAACATAGTGTTTACCATTGGTGAAACATGGCGGAGCTCCGGATCGCCGTCATCAACTCGGTGCAGGACGAGGCGGGAAGGAACATCCGCCGTCACCTGGAGGAACTCCTCTCCGGTCGGGAATCCACCGGGGGAAAGGCGGAGGACGGGGGCATCACCTTCGAGCTCCATGAGGTGGAGGGCCGGCTCATCCACGCCGACGGGATCGACCGGAAGTTCCCCTCGGATCTCATCCTCTTCATCTCGCGGCACACGAGCCGGGAGCCGGCGCCCGTCCTCACCGTCCACGTGACCGGCAATCTCTCGCAGGCAGATCTCGGCGGGAAACCCCGCTCTCTCCCTCCGGCATGCCCGCCGTGGATGCAGGCGGTTCTCCGGGAGCTTTCGGAGAAGGCTCCCCCCGGGTACGCCGTCTCCTACGAGGTGACCCACCACGGGCCGACGGAGCTCTCGACGCCGTCCTTCTTCGTGGAGATAGGCTCGACTGCTGCAGAGTGGGCAGATCCGAGGGCGGGGAGGGCGGTCGCGGAGAGCATCCTCGCTGCACAGCCAGGAGACGCCGTGAACCTCCTCGGCTTCGGGGGGAATCATTACGCGGCACGGCAGACGGAGATAGGCTGCACCTCCCGGGGTGCCTTCGGGCACATCGCCCACAGCCGGGAGGCGCCGGCCGTCGACCGGGACATGGTCACCCTGATGCGGGACCGGACCCGGGCTGTCGCCGCGTACCTCGACCGGAAGGCTCTCGATCCCCGCGATGTGACCCGTATCGAGGAGATCCTCGGTGAGATCGGCCTCCCGGTTCTCTCCGAGGGAGAGATCGTCTCCCTCGGGGAGATGGAGTGGTCCTCCTGGCTTGCGGCCCGCTCCCTCGCGTTTTCCGTCCATCCCGGTTCCCGCCTCCATCCCCACCGCGTCTCCACCCTCGGGAGACCGGTCCCCGTCTCCCTCGATCCGGTTCTGGTCACCGAAGCAGTGAGGGCTGACGAGAAGGCCCTCATCTCCGGGCTCGATACCCTCCCGGTTGTCCACCTCTCCGGGGGCGGGAGGGAGGTTCTCCCGGCCTTTATCACGGATGAGAAGGACCGGGCCGGCGTCATCCATGGCTTAATAAGCCTGTGTGTGAAACTCATTATTGAACGTCAGAATGCGGCTGTTGAAGGTGATCGCCTGATCATCAGGAGGACCCGGTTCGACCCCGGGAAGGCACATGAGCTCGGGGTTCCGAGGGGGCCTCTCTTTGGCAGGTTGCAGGCAGGCGAGGAGATCAGCCTGGGCGGGAGGGTCATCACCCCGTCCATGGTCCAGACAGCCAGGGTTACAGAGATACATATCCCGGGGTTGGAGTTGTACCTATGAAGTCCATCATCGACGAGGCGTTGGCACGGGGAGAGGAGGAACAGAAGGCCACGGCGGCCGGGGCACAGCCGCCCGTCGTGCCGAT
>DATGDI010000033.1:0-2216 GCA_035310965.1 Methanomicrobiales archaeon | reverse complement strand
GGGAAGGAGAACCCCGGGGCATAGACCTCCTCCTCCCTCTTCGCGATGGAGATGAGGGGCACATCCACGTGAACCCCGGCGAGGGCCGCCCGGGCGGCGGCGAGCTGCCCCTTCCCGCCGTCAATGATCACGAGGTCGGGGAGCTTCTGCCCCTCCCGCACAACCCGGCTGTAGCGCCTCCGCACAACTTCAGATATCGCCGCGGGATCGTCCACCCCGCCGACGGTCCGGATCCTGAACCGGCGGTACCCCTTCTTCTCCGGCCGGCCGTCCACGAACCGCACCATCGAACCGACGGTGGAGGTACCGGAGAGGTGGGAGATGTCGAAGCACTCGATGGCGGAGAGGGGACCCGGCAGGTGCAGGGCCTCGCCGAGGGCCTCGAGCCGGAGCTTCTCCCCGAAGAAGGTCTGCTCCAGGTTCTTCCGGACGAGGTCCAGGAGCTGCATCTTCTCCCCCTTCACCGGCACCGAGACGATGACCCGGTTCCCCCGCCGGAGGGCGAGGAAGTTCACGACCGGGAGGGAGACCGCGTTCGGGAGGATGAGCTCCTTCGGGGGCGGGTTGTCCGAGTAGTACTGGACGAGAAACTCCTCCATGAAATCCGGCGAGGCATCGAAGATGAACTCCTCCTTCTCGGCAAGCGTCCCCCTCTCGACGGAGAAGAGCATGAGGTACACCTTCTCCTCGGTCTCCAGGTAGTTGATGATGTCCTCGTCATGGTCCCGCCGGCGCTCCACCTTCTGCCGGGTGGCGAGGTGCTCCACGGCCCCGATCTGGTCCCGGATGGCCATGGCACCCTCGAAGTCCTGCTCCCTCGACCGGTCGGCCATCTCGCGACGGAGGTCGGTAAGAAGCTCCGCCGATCCTCCCCTGAGGATCGACTCCACCCGCTTCACCCGCAACCCATACTCCTCCGGGGTGATCCCGGCGACGCACGGTGCGGAGCAGGAGCCCATATGGTGCCGCAAACATGCCCGCTTCGGGAGCCGCCGGCAGGTGCGAAGCCCGAAGGCCCGTTTCACGGCCCGGAGGACGTGGTCCCGTTCCCGGGCGGAGACGAAGGGCCCGAAGTACGACCCGTCCCCCGACGGCCGCCGGGCCATGAGGATCCGGGGGAACTCCTCCTTCGTGAGCATGATGTACGCGTAGGTCTTCGCGTCCCGGAGGTCGATGTTGTACCGGGGCTGGTGCCGCTTGATGAGGTTGTTCTCGAGGACGAGGGCCTCGACCTCGTTGTCGGTCACCATGAAGTCGACGGAGTCCACCTTCGCGACCATCGCCCGGATCCGGGAGTCGGGGGAACTCCTCTGGAAGTAGGAGGACACCCTCTTCTTCAGGTCCTTGGCCTTCCCGATGTAGAGGATGGTCCCCTTTTCATCCCGGAAGAGGTAGCAGCCCGGGGAGGAGGGGATCTGCCCGGGGTCAGCCATGGCCGTTCAGGATCCGGCCGAGGAACTGCCCCGTGTAGCTCGCCGGGACCCGGCTCACCTCCTCGGGGGTGCCGGCGGCCACCACCTCCCCTCCCAGGTCGCCCCCCTCGGGCCCGAGGTCGATGATGTGGTCCGCGGACTTGATGACATCCAGGTTGTGCTCGATGATGACCGCGGTATTCCCCCGGCCCACCAGGTCGTCCAGGACCTGGATGAGCTTCTTCGTGTCATGGAAGTGGAGGCCGGTCGTCGGTTCGTCCAGGAGGTAGAGGGTCTTTCCCGTCGCTCTTTTCGCGAGCTCCCGGGTGAGCTTGATCCGCTGGGCCTCGCCGCCGGACAGGGTCGTCGAGGACTGCCCGAGCTTCACGTAGTCGAGGCCTACCCGGGAGAGGGTCTCGAGCTTCTGCCTGATGGAGGGGATCTTCTCGAAGAGGGCCGTGGCCTCCTCCACGGACATGGCAAGAACGTCGGCGATGGACCTGCCCCGGTACTTCACCTCCAGGGTCTCGCGGTTGTACCGGGTCCCCTTGCACTCCTCGCACTCGATGTACACGTCGGGGAGGAAGTTCATCTCGATCCGGATGAGCCCTTCGCCCTGGCAGGCCTCGCACCGGCCGCCCCGGAGGTTGAAGGAGAACCGGCCCGGGCTGTACCCCCGGACCTTCGCCTCCTTCGTCTCGGCAAAGACCCGGCGGATGTCGTCAAAGACCTTCGTGTACGTTGCCGGGTTCGACCGGGGGGTCCGGCCGATAGGGGACTGGTCGATGACGATGACCTTGTCGA
>DATGDI010000032.1:0-1669 GCA_035310965.1 Methanomicrobiales archaeon | reverse complement strand
AATTGCGTCAGCCCAGTTCTCCTTCCGTTATCAGGCCTACAACGGCCGTGCAGCCTCTCCGGAGTATTCCCTGCGCGTGGTGGACCCTCCTGAGATCGGGAGCGTCAGGGTGATGCTGACCCCCCCCGACTACACGGGGCTTCCCAAAGAGGAGAGGGAGGACGGGCAGATCGAGGCCATCAAGGGGACCTTCGTGAACGTGGAGGCGCAGAGCACGAAGGGGGTGAGGGAAGGGAAGCTTTTTCTCAATCAAGAGAGCCAGGTCATTCTCGACATAAAAGGGAAGCAACTCAGGGGAAGCCTGCTTGTTCTTCATCCCGGTTCCTATTCGATCCGGGTCAAGGACGAGTTTGGCTTTGAGAACCCCAATCCTGTCGCCTATCCCATCCGTCTGATCCCGGACAAGTATCCCGAAGGCGAGATCCTCAGCCCTGCGCAGGACCTGGAGATTTCGGGCACCGAGGTTATTTCCATCGTCTACGCCGCCAGGGACGATTTTGGAGTGACGTCGGTGAGCCTCGGATATCAAGTTGGAGGGAAGGAGCGCCGCATCAACCTGAAGAGTCCTGGTGGTTCTCGTTCCGTAGAGCCTGAGACCTTTAAATGGGACCTTGCGAGTCTTGACCTGATGCCCGGTGATCGCGTCATCTATCGCCTGGAGATCGAAGACAACGATTCGGTCTCCGGCCCGAAGGTGGCTTACTCCCGCTCCTTCACCCTGTCCATGCGAGACGAGAGGAGCCGGGCTGTCAAGGAAGGGGAAGATGCCCAGCAGATTGCGGATGCCCTGTTAGACCTTCTGGCGGATCAGTTAGAAGAGACCCAGGCACGGGAACCGCTGGCGCAGAGGATGGAGGAGATCCTGAACCGGGTCGACCGGAATCTCAAAGAGACCGACAAGGCGGACCGTTTCGACCTGGAGGCGCTCCGGCGCAACCTTGCCTCCCTCAAGGAGAGGATGCCGAAGGAGTCGAAGGAGACCGTGACGCAGGAGATGGAGAGGCTCGCCCTCCTTGCCGAGGACATCTCGAAAAAAGCGAGAATGAAAGAGGTCGAAGCCCTCGCCCGGGAGATACGAAATCGTCAGAGGCGTCTTCTCGACGCCATGCAGGAATTCAAGGGGCCCCTCACCAAGGAGGCCCAGGAGGCTTTCATGAAGGAGTTGAGAAAGCTGGAAGAGCTCCTCCACTCCGTCATGGATGCCCTGAGCAAGATGGCGAGCCGGCTGCCGGAGGAGTTCATCAACAACCAGGATCTCAGTGGTCTCGAGTTCCAGGATATGTTCAAGGACCTCGAAGAGATCCAGAAAAAGCTGATGGCGGGAGACCTTGCCGGGGCCCTCGAGGCCGCGCAAAGGCTCCTGCAGGCCCTGTCGGAGATGATGGCCGCTCTGAGCCGGGCGGGGGCCCAGGCGGGGATGTCCCCCATGGACAGGTTGCAGGGCGAGATGTCCCGTCAGTCGGGTGAACTGGACAAGATCCTGGCCGAGCAGAAAGAGATCTTGAAGGAGACGGAGAAGATTGAGGGGGCGTTGAGGCAACGGGTCGAGGAGGAGACGGAGAAAAGGTTGAACCAGTCTCTTCCGGAGCTGGAGGAGCTTTTGAAACGTCTCAACCGCTCCCTCTCCGCCGAGCAAAAGGAGCTGGTCGAGGGATTGGAGGAACTTCTC
>DATGDI010000031.1:0-2905 GCA_035310965.1 Methanomicrobiales archaeon | reverse complement strand
GGACCGGGGGGATCGAGGCCCTCGTGCAGGCCATTGCCCGGCCCATCGATGAGTTCATCACCATGGATTCGCCTGTCACCTCCGTCACCCGAAACGGGGAGGGATTCCTCGTCCGTACAGGAGGGCGGGAGATGAAGGCCGACCGGGTCGTCTCAACCATCCCCCTCCCCTCCCTCCTCCCGTGTCTCACGGATGTTCCCCCGAGGGTGATGGAGGCATGCCGTGACCTCAGGTCCACCGCGCTCCTCTCGGTCTTCATCGGGCTCCGGGGGGAGGTTCCCCCGTACTCGTGGGTCTACGTCCCCTCGCCTGAGATCGGCCTCTTCAACCGGGTCTCCTTCCCGTCGAACTACAGCCCCGCCGTCACCCCGCCCGGCCACTCCTCCATCCTCGCCGAGATCACCTGCGCGAGGGATGACCCCCTCTTCTCCACGCCGGACGAGGGGATCGTGTCCCATGTCCTCGGGGGCCTCGCGAGGATGGGTGTCCTTTCCGACCCGGGCCGGGTGGTCTTCACCGCCGTGGAGCGGAGCCCCTTCGCCTACGTGGTGTACGACCTCGGGTACATGGAAAAGATCGGGGCGGTCCGGGGCTTCTGCGAGGGGAGGGGGATCCATCTCGTGGGCCGGTTTTCCCGGTTCGAGTACCTGAACATGGACGGGGTTATCAGGGGTGCGATGGACTTTGTGGGGGGAATCGCGTGAGGATCAACTTCGTCGTCGAGGACTTCTCGGTCTTCAAGTACATCGGGAGCGCGACCGCGGCCCGATCCGTGTACCGGAACATGCCGAGGGATGCGGACCTGGATCTCACCTGGAACTCGGCGAGGAGGGGCGTGGACCTCGCCCACTTCCACACCTTCGGGCCCTTCGCCCTCGCGTACCGCACCTATGCAAAGGGGGTGAAAGTCCTCACCGCCCACTCCACGCCCCACACGAACGTGGGGAACATCGCCGAGAGCGGCCTCATTAACCGGCTCTACCCGCCCATCTACCGGGGCTTCGACCACATCGTCACCGTCTCGGATCCCTGCGACCGGGAGATCCGGGCGATGCTCCCCGGGATGGAGACCACCATGATCCCGAACGGGGTCGACCGCCGGATCTTCCAGAGGTACGACGACAAGCGCCGGGCCTTCCGGGCCGCCCTCGGGGCAGACGAGGACGAGACCGTGGTCCTCGCTCTCGGGCAGCAGACCCCCCGGAAGGGGATCTACGACTTCCTGGAACTCGCCGCCCGCACGCCGGAGACCATCTGGGTGTGGGTCGGCGGGTTCCCCTACGGCCGGCTCTCGAAGGACTTTGCCCGGATCGAACGGGAGAAGAGGAAGGCCTCGGAGAACGTGGTCTTCACCGGAT
Organism: Methanomicrobiales archaeon; assembly: GCA_035310965.1. Classification (GTDB taxonomy): domain Archaea; phylum Halobacteriota; class Methanomicrobia; order Methanomicrobiales; family JACTUA01; genus JACTUA01. The sequence continues at coordinate 1,547 of DATGDI010000031.1, read as the reverse complement.
TCGTCCCGGATGTCACCGAGGCGTACAGCGGGGCGGACCTCTTCTTCTTCCCCTCGAAGGCCGAGACCTTCGGCCTCGTGATCCTCGAGGCCCTCGCAAGCGGCCTGCCCGTGGCGGCCCGGGGAATCCCCGAGCTCAGGGAGATCTTCGGGGACTCGGTGGCCTTCTTTGACGACCTGGACCAAGCACAGGATCTCGTGCAGTCGAAGGACCGGTTGCGGCTCTCGGGAGAAAAGGCGAGGGAGTTCACCGGCCGGTTTGACATAAGAATTATTGCCGAGGCCCACGCGAAGCTGTACCGGAGGCTGGCAGAGCCGTGATCTCCGTCGTGGTACCCACGTACAATGAGGAGGAGAACATCGGGGGTTGCCTCGAGTCCCTCAACCGGCAGACCCTCCCCCGGTCGGAATACGAGACCATCGTGGTGGACGGGAATTCGAAGGACCGGACCCGGGAGATCGCGGCCCCCCTCGCCGATCTGGTCTTCATCCAGACGAGCCCCCGGGTCGGCGGGGCGAGGAACGACGGGGCCCTGAAGGCGAGGGGAGAGATCGTGGCCTTCGCGGATGCCGACTGCATTCTCCCGCCGGACTGGCTGCAGCGGATCCGGGATGACTTCGCGAGGCATCATCCTGTCGAGGTGTACGGCACGGTCTACCCCCGGGAGGGCGGACTCAAGAACCGTATCGCCCTCGGCATGGCCAACACCTTTGCCCGGATCGGTTACCACACGAGGACCCTGTACTACTCCCTGGGATGCAACACAGCCGTGAACCGGGACGTGTTCATCCGGGCAGGGATGTACCGCACCATGGATGCCGGCGAGGATATCGAGATCTCCCTCCGGATGAAGAAGTTCGGGAGGGTCCTCTTCGATCCGAAGGTGAGGGTGGGCTTCTCCATGCGGCGGTACCAGCAGTTCGGTACCGTGAAGAGCATCTACCAGTGGCTCTACATCGTGGCCAGGGGCGGGGAGACCTCGAAGTACTCGTATTCCCGGCGGGATTACGGGAAGTAGGCCGGGGAGGTCTCCATGACGGGAAAGAAGGGAGAAACGGGAACCAGGAGGACGGTTCCGGAAAAAGGGCCCGGGGGGGCGGATGCGGAAAAGGGGCCCGGGCAGATGACCGGCGAACAGCGCATCATCGCCCTCGGGGCCTGTCCCTTTGCGGGGCTTCTCGGGATGGAGATCCTCGAGGCCCGGCCCGGGTGGGCGAGGGTCGCGATGGACACCACCGGGAAGGAGAACTTCCTCGGGGTCGCCCACGGGGGAGCCATCTTCGCCCTCGCGGACCAGGCCTTTGCCGCCGCCGCGAACCGGGGAGACCTCCTCCAGGTCGCGGTCTCGGTGCACATCCACTACCTCTCGCCGGCGAAGGGGAGGCTCGAGGCCGTCGCCCGGCTCATCGCCGAGACCGACACGTACTCCCACTTCCTCGTCGAGGTGAAGAGCGGCGAACGCCTCGTCGCGACGTTCGAGGGTGTCGCGTACAAGGCGTAACCCGCGGGAGGCAGGGGATTATCTCAATCCCGAGGCCACCCTGCCG
>DATGDI010000030.1:0-9794 GCA_035310965.1 Methanomicrobiales archaeon | reverse complement strand
GAGAGGGGCACGAAGCCCTGCTCCTCGACAATCTTCTGCCCGTCAGGCGAGAGGATGAAATCGATGTAGTCCTTCGCGAGCCCTGACGGCGGGCCCCGCGTGATCATGTACAGGGGGCGGGAGATCGGGTACTCGCGGGTGAGGACGGTTGCGGCGTCGGGCACCACAGGCCGCCCGTTCGAGTAGATGGCCACGGCCTTTACACCCGACGTGACAAAGCCGAGGCCCGCATAACCGACGGCCGCAGGGGTCTGGGCCACGGCTTGCGCAACGGCCCCGTTCGAGTTCATCTCCCTCATATCGGGCCGGTACCTGTCGCCGTGCATCACGGCATCATTGAAGTACACCCGGGTCCCGGATGCGCTGTCACGCCCGATGATCACCGGGTAAGTCAGGGTCCCGCCGACAGCGCCCCAGCCCTGGTAGGTGCCGTTGTAGAGGCCCCGGACCTGGTCCAGGGTGAGGGCAGATACGGGGTTGGAGGGGTTGACAATGACCACGACCGCGTCGGTCGCGACATCGACGGGGACGAGGCCTGGGTACTTCGCCTTCTCGCCAGGGCTGAGGTCCCGGGAGGACATGCCGATGTCGGCGGTCCCTTCGCCGACGGCCTGTACCCCGACACTCGAACCCCCTCCGGCCACCTGGATATCGGCCTTCAGGTTTTTCTCCATGTACGCCTCGGCGGCAACCTGGGCGATGGGGAAGACCGTGGTCGAACCGGTAACCAGCAGCTTACCGGCGATCTGCTGAACCGCATAGGTCCCGGACGGCGCCGGGCTGACGGTTCCGGTCTGAGAGCCTTGTGCGGTGGTCTGCCGGACAACGGGAGCAGTTGTGACCGGGATCGGGGCACCGGTGGTGGCCGCGGTCCCCGGGGTCGTCTGCGGGGCGCTGCCACCGGTGCAACCGGCGGCTGCGATGGCCAGGATGAGGCACCCGGCGAGGAGGACGGTGGTGATACCGAGTTTCTTCAAGGGTTCCGACACCGATCAGGAGGTCGGCGGTAGGATAGATAGTGATACCCGAAATAAACACTATATCTCTATATATATAGGAATTAAAGATAGAGATATAGGGAGAAAACCGATGGACATCCGGAAGGTTCAGATCACCGGCGGGGCCTCCTACAGCATCTCCCTGCCGAAGGGATGGGCGAGGGCCCAGGGAATCCGGAAGAACGACCCCCTCGCGATCCTCATCCAGGAAGACGGGACCCTCCTCATCACCCCGAAGGTACCCGGGGTGAAGGTCCCGCGGGAGCGAAACTTCGATGTCTCCCCATCCATGGATCCGGTACTCCTCTTTCGGCTCCTCATCGCCGCCTATATCGGGGGGTACTCTGTCATCCGCCTCACCGCGGTTCACCGGTTCCCCCCTTTCGTCCGGGCCGTCGTCAGGGATTTCACCCGGATGACCATCGGCCAGGAGGTGGCCGGGGAAACCGAGGCCTCCATCATCATCAAGGACCTCCTCAACCCCGTGGAGATGCCTCTTGACCGGACCATCAGCCGCATGGCGGTCATCGTCCGGTCCATGCACCGGGATGCCATGGTGGCGCTCCTCACCGCAAACGGCACTCTTGCAGAGGATGTCATCGCCCGGGACAATGATGTGGACCGGCTTCACTGGCTTGTCGCCCGCCAGTTCAACCTGATACTCTCTGATCCGGACATGGCCCGATCCATGAAAATCACTCCCGCCGTGGCATCCCGGTTCTATGTCCTCTCCCGCCTCATCGAGCGGATCGGAGATCACGGGGTCTCGGTCGCGGAGAATGCAGGCAGGCTCATGGAGCGGAGGCTCGAGGCATCCGAAAAGGATGCCCTCTCGGAGGCCATGCACCAGGCCCTGGATCTCTTCGTCCGGAGCATTGACGCCTTCTTCACCGGGAATCTGGAGGACTCCCACCGGATCATCGGGATGGTGGCCCCGCTTGAGTCCCGGTGCTCAGAAATGGAGACGCTCGCCCAGCATCACAAGGGGGAGATCACCACCGCTCTTGTCTCCATCATCGGTTCCATCCGGAGACTCGGGGAATATGCGGAGGATATCTGTGAAAATACCATGAACCACCTGGTCGCCGAAGGGAAGCTGGAGATAGGCCCTGCTTCCCACTCCCCCTGAAAGTCAGGATATTCCCGCCTGTATCTCCCTACCCGTCTCCACAACCTTTAACATGATTCCCCGTTCAAGGTGTAATTCCGGGGCAGTGCATGGAGATTTCCCCTGTCATCGAGGTCGACGACCGCACCTTCCACATCCAGGTGGAGACATCGAAGATCCCCGCGGTGGTGATGTTTTACTCCCCGACCTGCGTCCACTGCCGGGCCATGATGCCCTCCTATATCCAGTATGCCCAGGAGTACAGGGATAAAGTCCTCTTTGCCCGGATCGACGTGTCGGTGAACCTCTGGACAGGGGAGCGGTTCGGGGTGAAGGGAACACCCACCTTCAAGTTCTTCTGCAGCGGCCGCCCCGTCACCGAGCTCGTGGGGGCGGTCTATCCGGCGATCCTGAAACGTACCGTGGAGGAGGTTCTCGTCCACGGGAAGGAGTGCATCAGCAAATCCACCGAGATCGATTACGAGATCAGCGGGTACGGGTGAAGAAGGGCTTTTTTACCCCCGGTAAATTCCCTCCCAGAAGGGCCTGAAGAACGAAAAAGGGCCGAATGGGGCTTTTTCTGGGCGGAAGGGTGTGGAGCGATACCCTCTTTACCGCGGGAGACTGATGCCTGTACATGGCACTGATCGGCATCCTCGTCCTCCTTCTCGTCATCCTCGCCTTTGCGGCGGTCGTGTACTTCGTGATCCGGAACATCGGCCACCTGGTGATCAACTCCATCGTCGGGCTTCTCACCCTTTTTCTCGTGAACTACTTCCATGTCATGCAGTACGCGGGGAAGCCCGACCTTGAGATCAGCTGGATCACGGTCATCATCTGCGCCCTCGCAGGGCTCCCCGGAGCAATTCTCGTGATCATCCTCGCCCTGTTCGGGATTACTCTCTGAACCCGGGACGAACACCCTTCTGTTTTTAGTCCTCTTCCAGGGGCTCCGGCGTCATTCTTTCCTCGACATCCGGCGTGAGGAGCCAGAGCGCATCCCTGGCCATCTTCCGGATCGCCGGATCCCGGTGGGCCTGCAACGGCTCCAGACCGTCGATCACCCCGTGGCTGAGCAGCTCCTCCTCGTGACCCGCCGACGCCACGGCGGTGAGAATGGCGAGCGCCGACCGGACGATATGGGGGTTCCTGTCGCCGAGAAGGTCGACCACCTTCCCGATCCCGTCGCAGAGGATCAGGTCGTCCGGCCTCCAGTCCTCGTCCTCGGTTGCCACGGCGAGGGCCTCCGCCGCCGTCTCCCGCACGGTCTCCCTGCGATCCGCGAGCCGGGAGAGGAGATCCTCGGTCAGCTCCTCCTGCTCCTGCAGTTCCTCGGGCATCTTCTTTTTTCCTCTTCCAGTCGATGGACGGGATGGCTTAAAAGCCTTATGGCTTTTAAAAGCCTGCCGGCCATTTAAAAGCCTGACGGCTGTTCCCGTTCGGTGAGGCATATCCCCGCTGCGAGGGGCCGGGACACCTGAAAAAGAGGGGGTGATTCCTGGGGCCTACTTCTTTGTGACCTTCTCTTCCTTGAACATGTACTTTGCGACAAGGAATATGACGAAGGCGATGATGATGAAGTTGATCACGGCAGCAAGGAAGTCTCCCCATGCGAACTGGAAGGGTCCGACGTTGAGGACCGCGGTTTTAAAGTCTCCGCTGGGGAGCAGGGGCTTGATGAAACCCATGATAATGTCGTTCACAAGGGCAGTCACCACGGAAGTCGCCGCAACGCCCATGATGAAGGCAATGGCGAGGGGGACGACCTTGTACTCCTTGAGGAAATCCATGAATTCGCTTAAAAGACTCATGTGTAAACCACCTCGGGAAAGAATTCCCGCGGCCGTATTTATTCATACCGAATTGAACCGGGACCGCTGAATAACCGTATATTCCGGCCGATCTCTGCCCGTCCTCACATTTTGGGAGGTGAGGGAAAGCGTATATAATCAATCGGTCTACCCGGCTTCCATGAAACTGATCCAGGTTCTCGGGATCGTCCTCATCATCTCCCTCGGGGCAAACATCGGCCTTGCCTACCTTGCCCTCCAGGAAAACCGGGGGGATCTCGGCGAGATGTCGAGCCGGATGAACCAGCTCGAGTCCGATAACGCGAGGCTCGCGATGCAGATCGCCCAGGATAATCTCACCATCAATGCCTACCAGAACCAGCTCGGCCTGTACCGGGCACAGCTCCAGGACCTGACCGGCCTCCTCAACGCCTCCCCTTCCGGGCCCGTGGGATCAGCGGTGCTCCAGGGGCCTGCGGTCCTCCAGCAGATCCAGTCCGGCGGGAACAACCCCTTTTCCCAGGGACAGGTGATCCAGTCGGGGGTGATGCTCAACATCACCGCAGAGGTGAGGCCGGGTGAGGGGCGAGTCCTCGTCGACACCCAGCCCCTCATGGGGGTCGTCTTCCAGGACGCGGCGAACACCGCGGTGTACGTCGCCCAGAACCGGACGGGCGTTTCCCTTGCGGGGAGCGATGTCATCTTCTCCATCAACGCGCCCGGCCAGGTCCCGGCCGTCGACGGCCCGAGCGCCGGGGCCCTCATGACCCTCCTCGTCATCTCGGCCATCGAGAAGAAGCCCCTCCGGGAGGACGTGACCCTTACCGGGACCATCGACGAGAACGGTAACGTGGGGGCCATCGGGGGGATCCCCGACAAGGCCCGGGCGGCAAAAGATGCGGGGAAGTCGCTCCTCCTCCTTCCAAGGGCGAATGCGAACCTGGTCACGTACACCCAGCAGACCCGATCCTATTACGGTTTCACCGTCGTCCGCCAGATCCCGACCACGGTGGACGCGAAGACCTATGTCGAGAAAAACATCGGGGTCCCGGTCCAGTATGTGAACACCATCGATGATGTGCTGAAGGCCGCGACCACGGGCTGAAGGATCCACGAAATCCTTTTAACCCCCCAGCCTCATCACCTACACGGAACGAGGAGGATCTACATGGCAGAGAATGTGACGTATCCCTATCCGCCCGGCGAGGGCGAGGTGAGGTGGGTCTCGACGGAATGGCTCGCCGGCCACCTGAAGGACCCCGGCCTCCAGATCATCGACTCCCAGCCGAACATCCACGACTACATCCGGGGGCACATCCCGGGTGCCCTCTTTGTCGAGGAGAACCACTGGAGGATCTCCGGGGAGAGGCCCGGGATCTTCCTTCCCCCCGAGATGGCGGAGCTCCTCCTGAGGAGGCTCGGGATCCGGTCCGAGGACCCGGTGGTGGTGTCCTCCAGCTCGGGGCCCCTTTCGGTCTGCACGACCTATATCGGGGACGGTCTCGAGCAGACGATGCTTGCCTACACCCTCGCCCGGTACGGGCACCGGAGGGTGTATATCCTCGATGGTGGCATCGATACATGGCAGGCAGAGGGCAGGCCCCTCTCGCAGATCTTCCCGAAGGTCGTGGAATCCAGGATCCGGGTCCAGCTCAGGAAGGACTTCATCGTCGATTACGAGGAGGTGAAGGCCATGAAGGACCGGCCCGACGTGATGCTCCTCGATGCCCGGCCGTCCCCGGTGTACGAGGGCCAGGGACCCTGGCCCAAGCCCGGCCACATCCCCGGGGCCGTGAGCCTCCCCTGGAAGAGCCTGATGGACCCGAAGAACGCGAAGCTCCTGAAGCCCGAGGACCAGATCCGGGCAATCCTCGCGGAAAAGAAGATCACCCCGGACAAGACCATCATCTGCTCCTGCGGGACCGGGAGGGAGGCGACGAACGAGTTCTGCCTCTTCAAGTACTACCTGAAATACCCGAAGGTGAAGCTCTACGAGGGGTCCTTTACCGAGTGGACCATGTACCCCGACAACCCCACGGTGACCGGGAAGAACCCGCGGTAGGCGGCCCTTCACTCCACTATTTTATGGATGATCCTGAGGAGGTTCGCGAGGAACCGGCGTTGTTTCGCCATCCGACGGACAAAGATGGCCTCCTCTGAGATGAAGAGCTCCTTTAAGTGGTAGATATCCGTCTTTGGCGAGAAGAAGACGTAGATGGGGACCCCCGCGAGGATGACGAGACCCCCCACGAGCTTGTCGAAGGAGGACGTGGAGAGGAGAAGATAGATGCAGATGGCGATCCCGATCCATGGCAGCAGCCTCTGGCCGTGGAGGATATCCTTCCTGCCCTGCGAGATGACCGTGAGGGCGAGGCAGGTGATGAGGAAGGAGAAGGCCATGTTGAAGACCGAGAAGGAGATGAGGCCCGAGATCCCGGAGAACAGGGAGAGGAAGAACGCGATGACCCCCTCGATGACGAGCGCGGTAAAGGGGGTCCCGTACCGGGGGTGGACGAGGGAGAAGACCTTCGGGAAGAGGCCGTCGATGGCCATGGCATAGGAGAGCCGGGCGGTCCCGAGGATCCCGCTCTCATCCGACCCAGAGACCGACACGAGAGCACCTGCCGTCATGAAGGCCGCCCCGGCGGCACCGAACAGCGCGGCCCCCACCAGAATGAGGGGGGTGTTCGTCCCGGCAAGGGCCTGCCAGGGCACCGTGCCGAAGACCACGAAGTTTGTCGCGAGATAGAACACCGTGACGATGATCATCCCCGAGATGATGGCCTTCGGGATGGTGCGATGCGGGTCCTTCACCTCGCTCGCCGGAAACGTCCCCAGCTCGAAGCCCACGTAGGCCCAGAAGATGAGGACGAGCGCGGTGCCGAAGTTCGAGAACCCGAGGGGCGCGAGGGGGGTGTAATTCGCCACAAACTTCCCCGGGCCGAGGGCGAAGATCCCGAGGCCCACGACCACCAGGGCGAGGAGGGGGAGGAGCTTCACAAAGGTCAGGAGATCGTTCACCCTCCCCGCGGCCCGCACCCCGACGATGTTTACCAGGGTGAGGGCGGTGAGGAAGAGGCCCTTCACGAGGATCTCCAGGAGGGGAGTGAGGGGGATGAAGAACCCCAGGTACTGGGTGAAGGCGATGGCAAAGACCGGGAGGGAGAGGATCTCGGCGATCCAGAGGGACCAGCCCGCGATGAAACCGTAGAAGTCATCGAAAGCCTCCGAGACGTACGCAAAGGGGCCTCCCACCCGGGGGAGGTAGTAGCTGCAATAGGCAAAGACGAGGGCGAGGACGGTCGCGCAGACCGCGGCCGCGATCCAGACCATGAGGGCGAAGGGACCGATGAGCCCCGCCGTGAGGGCCGAGGCGACGTAGATGTCGGCCCCGACGATGGACCCGACGACGATATTCGTCAGGTCAAAGAGGGTGAGGTCCCGCCGGAGCTCCGCCATATCGGGAGTTCTATGGGCGCACCCCCTCATGAGGATATGGGTGGGCGGGTGGATCCTGCAGCTCTGACCCAAATCCCTTTCATGCCAGAGACGGAGAATTTGATCATGTGCCGGCCCGGAACCGCTCCAGGAGACCGCTTCGACGGGCACCTGGGAGTAGGATGAACCGGGGATTATCTGCAGGGGGCATCCTGGCAGTCCTCTGGATCCTTGTCCTCCTCACCGGCTGCCTCCAGGGCGGACATTCGGGGGATATGGGTTCCCCGTCGTTCACAACCCCGGAGGCCACCCAGGTGACCGTGGAGACCTCCCCCTCTCCGGTGACAGGCGGGGAACCTCTCACGCCGGTCCCGGTGCCGCCACCGGCATCCGATGCGGTGTGGAGATCCTTCAGCTTCGCGTCGGGAGCGCACAATTATTCCTTCCGGATTCCCGTTGCCCCGGCGGAGGCCGATGACACGGGCACATCCTCATGCCCCCTGCTCTCCTGGCGGCCGGGGGATGAATCGCGGCTTGCATCCTATTACTCGGGCATCTTCAAGGACCCCGGAGAGGACCCCCTCTACGACTCTCTCCTCGGGGAGCTCCAGCGGATCCGGAGGACGGAGAGGCTGAACAGCGACGAGTACCTCGAGCTCATGGTCCACTTCGTCCAGCAGATCCCCTACGATCCCGCGGCACCGGTCTGCCCCCGGCGTCCCGGCCGGCTGATCCTGGACGGAAAGGGTGACTGCGACGAGAGGAGCCTTCTCCTCCTCGGGATGCTCTACCGGGAGGGATTCGACGCGGCCATCCTCATCTTCCCCGCGAAGCATCACGCGACCGCCGGGATCCGGATCGACGTCGCCACGCAGCCCTCCTTCCGGGTCTTCGACCTCCGGGGCAGGAAGTACGTGTACATCGAGACCACCCGCCCCTCCTTTATCGGCCTCTACCCGGAGGAGTTCGAGAGCGAGGACCCGGTCATCGTCCCGACAGGGACGGGTTCCACCACCTACCGGGCCATCAACGACGTGATGCACATCGTCTCGACCCAGAGGAGGATGGAGGATAGGATGCGCTGGATCAACGAGACCGGGACGGGTATGCTCACGGAGATCCAGGCTCTCGAGGAGAAGCTGACGGCCGGGACCGGGTACTCGACGCAGGAGGAGTTCGACCAGGATTACGTCCGGTACAACTCCCTGGTGACCCAGTTCAACGGCTATGTCGAGGATTTCGGGAGGATCCGGGATGTGTACCTTTTCGTTCTCGATCACCAGGTCGACAGGCTGGGGGTGGCCGGGAGAATCGCGAACAGCAAGGTGGAGAACCTGTTATAATTCCCTCCTCCACCCGGGGCATCTCGTGGAAGGACCCGGCGAAGGTCTAACCCGCCGATGCAACCGCTGGTACCCGGTGCTGTCACCACGGGTCGTGAGCGTCCGACCCGCTACCGATGGGTCCCCTCCCTTCTCATCGGCTGCACATGCGCCCCCGCCATGTCACCGAGGGCGAAACTGAACCTCTCCCGGATGGTGCGGGGGAGCTCCTCCTCGGAGATGGGCTCGAAGCCGAAGGTACGGTAGAAGGGGACCAGCTCGAGGGTGGAATGCATGTACAGGGTCTCCTTCCCGCAGGCCGAAACAAGGGCCTCCACCATGCGCCGGGCGTACCCCCGGTTCCGGAACTCATCGAGGGTGAAGACCCCGTCCACCTCGAGGCCGTCCGGGTGCCGGCGGCACCGGGCCACACCGGCGGGCACCTCGTCGGCGAAGGTGGCGAAGAGCCGGTCGGTGGGATCGGTCTTCTGCTGGTGGTAGTGGAGCCAGATCTCATCGGCGATGGGGAACTCGGCGGGGGCGAGTTCCCGGGTCACCACCTCGTAGTGGAGGAGCGGGTAGTGCACGAGGACCGGGACCTGGGCCCGCCGCGCCACCTCCCCCGCCGTGCTCCCGATCCCGACGGCCTGGACATAGTCCTTCTTCCCGAAACGGGAGAGGACGAGGAGGGTGCAGTCGTCGTCCTCGGAGGCCCGGAGGATCTCCACCGCGGGATTCCCTGCCCGGGTGAAGGTCCGTGCCCGGAATCCCTCCTTCCCGAGAGCCGCCTCCAGCTCCCCCAGGCGTTTTTCGGCGTTCCTCCGGGCGATGGGGATATCCCAGCCATGGAGATCGGCCGGGAGAACGTGGAGAAGGGTGACCTCCCCGCCGGGACGGGCGAGGCGGGGCAGGTCCCTCACCGTGTCCAGGGAGGGCTTCGAGAAGTCCACGGGGATGAGGACCCGGGCGAAGGAAGACCGGCAGTACTTCTCCATGGCTACCCCGCCGGCGATGGACCGGTCGTGGACGAGGAGGATTGCCACCCGGGCATCGCGGAGGACCGATGCGGAGACTGAGCCGAGGACCAGGCTCCGGAGAGTCCTCCCCCGTGCCCCGAGGGCGATGAGGTCGGCCTTCT
>DATGDI010000029.1:0-3990 GCA_035310965.1 Methanomicrobiales archaeon | reverse complement strand
CCTCTCTTATAATATTTTTATTACATCTTCCCATTCATCAACGTCTTCATATTCATTATAAGGATCATTATGGCAATCTTCACATTCCCAAAAACCAAAATATTTTTTTAAATTAAAAAGACTTCCACATAACCAACATTCAGGGACGGAAATTCCTTTTCTTGCCTGCATGTCTCGCTTTGCCTCAATTCTGGTTATTCTATTTTTACTCATCGTCTAATCCCCTTTTAAAAAATGCTACTTTCAAAATATTCCGGCTTTCGGCAAATGCGAGTATACTTTTTTCGTATGGGGTGGGAACGACATAAAACTTTTTTCTATTCCTCATTTTTTCCATTGCTAAATAACTAGAATAATCCCAATTACCACCAAACCATCGGAATGCACCATTCCTTCCAGCGCATTTATAACACAATAATTGTTTCGGGTCTTGTTTATTCAACTTTTCTATCCTCTTGTTTTAATCCATCAAATTCCCATTTAGGACAGGCACGATTAGAATTATATCCTCCGTGATCTGGCTGCAATGTGATATCTGGACATTCTCCTCCGGCACAATTACCACAGCACTGTAAATCTTCTGTTGTATACTCGACCTTTTTCGTGACATCGGGAATATGGTTTTCTTGTTGGAATATCCATTGTAATGTTGCAATACGAGCTGTCGTATAATCATATTTAATATTACCAATATTAATAGTATTTGTTCTACCGCCCCAGATCGCATCCTGGACTTTTATAATTTCATCATTTTGTGATATTGTCCAATTTTTGGAAAGGTTTATCTTGTCTATTGCTTGATAGATTATAGATTCTAACATTGGAAAATCATACCATGCAAAAAACATTATGTCTTTTTTATCATGATTATAACAAACATCTACATAAAAATCTTTTGTTAGGTTTCCAATCCATTTCCAACATTTAGATGTTATGTTAAGATTATTGATTGTTATCATTTTTTGCCTCCAATTCGAATACTGCATGTAAGGCGACTATAAGCGCCTGTACATGCCGAGATAAAGGCTTGCCATCCTCTAAAAAATTCCCCTGGGACTGATTGGGTATTAGTTGTATCCCAGGGGCTTGCCGGTTGTACTGGTTGCCGGTGCCAGGCTTTAAGATTTTTTATCCGTCGCCGCAGCCGTCGCCGTAGCCGTCGCCGTAGCCGGAGCCGGAGCCGTCGCCGTAGCCGCAGCCGTCGCCGTAGCCGTCGCCGTAGCCGGAGCCGGAGCCGGAGCCGGAGCCGGAGCCGCAGCCGTCGCCGTAGCCGTCGCCGTAGCCGTAGCCGGAGCCGGAGCCGGAGCCGGAGCCGGAGCCGGAGCCGGAGCCGTCGCCGGAGCCGGAGGAGCCTATTTTCGCATCTTCCATTCTGGCACCTCGGATATTGATTTTTGAGCAATTTCGGTACACGGAATTATCTCTATCTCCTCTTCGATTATTTCATCATTCACCACACAAGGGAATTTACAGTTTTCTGGTTTTGATACACCAAACATTGCTAATTCCGATAATGATGCCGCACCATCCCAATACCAAAGCCTTCGGGAATTTTGTAGATGTACTGTTTGCCCTTCTTTTGCTTTTAAAATTCCAGCATGCACTCCGGCATTTTTAAATCGGCAGACTACATATTTTCCAATAAAATTCTCCATTAAAACTCCTTTTCAAAAATATTTTTCTGGTAAAAGTGTACCAGCACACCCATTTTCATTGAGTACAGTATTTGGGCATGTAATACATACAGAACCTAACCACATTGACGCCTCTTCCATGCGCGTGATCGCAATCGATACACGTCTAGCAATTTCGGCGGTTTCAGGTGTTGATTGCTCGTTTAGATTTGCCCTGATTTGTTTTGCAGCTTTAATCTCATTTCCAAGATTAATCGCGAGCAAATCAAATCTTGCAACCGGTGTTTTTTCACCTTTATAACACCAATCATTTTGCTCGATGTCATACCAGACATCAATCTGTTTTCCCGTCATAGGGATTGTTGCAGTAACCATACATTGTTACCTCCATAAAAATATTTTCAGGCATACGCCTAATTTCCAAAATACCAGGGAGCAAACGCGGACGTTATACGTGATAATACACGTTGCTGTTTAGCATCCCTGGCGGTCTCGTATGGTTCAGCCGGTTATGATTTATATAGCGCCCGTGAATCTACCCGCCCAACAGTTTGACCCATCGAGCGGGATAAAGCGCGATATTGTACATTATCCGCTTACGCCGGTTACCCTGATACCGAAAGGCGGTTTCGTTACTGGACTTTCCTTCCACGCGCCCCCATCTCAATTGGCACCGTTTTAGTCGCATACTATCCAATATGCGAACCGGGAAGTTATCCTGTGCCGGAGTTGGACCGGCGAGCTATTCAGGATCAAAAATAACGCCGCTCACTGTAGGAATAAAACAGCTCTCCGCGGTTGCAAGCCGGGCGTGTCATTTTCCAGACAACCTTCTTGCGGCGTTAAAAAAAAATGATTGACTCTGCTTTTGATTCTCCTTTCAAAAATTTATTTAATCAGAATTCCGTAAATTAGAATTGCTGCAATTTCCTTATCCAGGATTACAGGCCGGAATTCTGTTTCACCCTCATATCTCACCTGAAAATTACCTTCATCATCGATTTTTTTGATCTCTGCAATATTGCCCATATTATTCTTCGATATCAATCCTGACTCTGCCGGTTTTGGAACTATTCCCGGGCTGTGAATTGTTTTTAGTGGGCCTGATCGCCTCAAAAATTTGACCGTAACCTGGTAGTCCCGAATCCTCAAAAAAGAAACATCTTTTTCCGTACAGTTTTTTTACTGCCCGGTCAATCATTTCGTCTTTTGTTTCCCCGATAATTTTTCTAATGTTAGTCGATCTGGTATTGTCATGTTTTGTACATGCTGTAATAGTAATCATTTTATCTCTCCTTCCCCTCCCGCTTTGATTATCCCTATGCTTGGGAGTAGGGCACCTATAATAGGCGGCGCGGTTAGAAGGCCGGGCGGAAAAAGTATCCAAAACCACCCGGCGAGAGAAACGATCTAGCTATAATCGTTCTCTTCTATGGCATCCAATATGCGCTCGATTTCCATTTCGTATGCAGTTTGATCCTCATCCGACCCCTCGTCAAATTCAGATCCATCTACCCCGTCTGGGTAATTGCCGCTGGGGTCTAACATATTGCTGCCCCGTTTTTGTACAGGGTTAGATTCCAGGATGGGGTACTCCAAAGTAATTCCGCGGATTGCAATGCAGCTGCAATTGAGTTAGCCGCTATATTGATGGATTTTCCATTTTTGCACCAATGGTAATTGGCATCAATCTGTTTTTCCAGGGTTAGAATTTCTTTCTCTTTGGAAAATTGATTAACAGATTTCTCAGCGGTAATACCAGTTTTCGCTGCATTTTTTTCTGCGGCAATTAGAAATGTGTGTTTTTTTCTATTTGACCACCATTCCATTTTCTGTGGTGCACAAAATTTTGCGTCTATGCTCCTAATTTCATTTCCAAATGATAATGTTCCGTCAGCATTAATTATGTAGTAATCTGTTTCAAGACCGTCAGTATCGAATTCATTACAATAAACTTTTTGTCCTGCATATTTTGCTATTCTTTTGTTCCATTTACTCATCGTCTCTCTCCTCTGATTACATTTGCAATCTCTGTATATAATATAGTCTATTTTCATTTTTATGTCAACGAAAATAAAATATTTATACACAATTATTTTTTATTTCTTTTAGGTTTTTTACCTGGTTG
Source organism: Methanomicrobiales archaeon (assembly GCA_035310965.1). Classification (GTDB taxonomy): domain Archaea; phylum Halobacteriota; class Methanomicrobia; order Methanomicrobiales; family JACTUA01; genus JACTUA01. The sequence continues at coordinate 228 of DATGDI010000029.1, read as the reverse complement.
GCATAAAACTTGCAATCCGGCCTTGAGACAGGATTGGTAAAACTCGCTTTTTGTTGATATTATAGTTTGTGCTAGATATCCAGCCTCTAGGTCGCGCAGTAGACGCCTAGGTATCCGTATTGTAGTCAATCCATCGTCATTAATCATCTATATCCTCCAGGTGCAATATAGCATGATTCGTTTTTTGAGTCAATAGTTTTCGACAAATATTTTTTTATGCATACAATA
>DATGDI010000028.1:0-4127 GCA_035310965.1 Methanomicrobiales archaeon | reverse complement strand
ATGGAACGGATTGCCCTGATCATGCCGACAGGATTGGCATCCTGGAAAATATTCCGCCCGAAATCAACTCCCACGGCACCCGCCTGGACAGAGTTGTAGGCCATCTGGAGAGCGTCAGGAGGACTGCTGTACTTGCCTCCTGCAACGACGACCGCGGTGGGAGAAACGGCGTCAACCAGTCTGGAAAATTCCTCACAATAATAGGTTTTGATAATCCGGGCCCCGGCATCCTGGCAGATACGGGATGCAAGTGCTAAATAGCGTAAATCCCGGGCCATGTTTTTCCCCACGGCCGTGACGGCAAGAACGGGAATTCCATATTCTTCGGCGTGATTGATCGTGTCGGTGAGATTGAGAATCGTCTGTTGCTGGTTGGCAGAGCCGATAAACACGCTGACAGCAACACCGGCCGCATCCATCCGAAGGGCTTCTTCTATAGTAACAGTAATCTTTTCATCACTTAACTCTTCATTTAAAACGCTGTTTCCCCCCGTAGCACGCAGCATGATGGGTTTTGACCCGACATCCTCGGGCGCAATATTGCTCCGCACTGCCCCGCGTGTCGTCATCAGGCAATCGCAATAGGGAAGCAGTGTTTTGATGGTTTTACTCATGTTACGCAGGCCCGTTGTCGGCCCCTGAAAATAGGGGTGGTCTATCGCGAGCATAACCACCCGGTTATCTTTCGGATTGATGATCCGGTTCATCCGGCTTTGAATTCCGATGTCGAGGTATGCAAGTACCATGGGGACACTTCACGAGAATTACTCTACACAACTATAAAAAAAGGTGGGACTATTCCTGCTTCGGTCTCACGATCAGGTATCCCTTCCCTGTTAACCAGAGGTGAAACTCATGGGTGCTGTGGATACAACGGGATGCACAGATCGCCCGGATTTCTTCATATTTCGGAGATTTTTCCACCTCCTTATTCAAAAGCAGTTGCACCGGACATTGAACATCTTGGCAATATTCCCGACGCTTATAATCGATATACCCATCTATCGACCGCATAATGGATTCTTAGTCATACAATGAAAAAGGCTTACGGAATACCCATGACCAATTGTGAAAATCTTTCTCCAGGATGATAAGACGATTGATGGAAAAAATGGTGTACTTATTGATGCCAACGCGTACAATTCTGCACGTTTTCGCATTCAGTACGGAACTGGTTGCACTTGTCTTTCTTCCCTTTCTTCGTTACTTTCTGGTTACATCCATCGCATTTCATGGTACCGCTATAATGTTCACACCAAATCAGGATAAATTTTCCTCTGTATCTGCTGTTCGATGAAGACGGATACTTATTGCACCAGGCCTTCATTTTCGAGGTGAGAATCCTGCCCTTCCATTCGTTACCTAATCAATTCATCTTCGAGAACATCGAGGTATGTGATAGTTGACTCAAGGAGCACGAAAATGGAGACTGATACCGGTAACGGTCGCCTTGCCATCTATCTCGGCATTTTCGGGGTGATGGCCCTCTCGAACGCCATCGTCCCGGTCCTCCCCGCCTTTGCCGGGGGCCCCGCCCTCCAGTCCTCCATCTACTCTGCCTATTTTCTTGGAGCCTTCCTCACCGTGCTCCCGGCCGGGCTCCTCTCTGACCGGGTCGGGAGGGTCCCGGTCATCCGGGCCGGCCTTGCCGTCACCGTGGCGAGCGGCCTCCTGATTCTCGTCCTGAGCGATCCCCTCCTCGTCCTTGCGGCCCGGGTTGCCGAGGGCGTCGGGGCGGGCCTCTTCGTGGCCTCGGCCATGTCCTGGATGAACTCCCGCGAGGACCACGAGCGCATCTCGGGGGACTTCATGGCCTCCCTGAACCTGGGCCTCGTGGTCGGCCTCCTGGGATCCGGCCTGATCGATGACGCGCTGGCGAGCGAGCGGGCCGGGATCCTGGCCTTCACCCTCCTCTCGGTCCTTCCGGCGGTCCTCGTCTTCCTCATCAGAAGGGATAAACCGGGGAAGCAGGTGGGGGAGGGGAAACCCCGGAGGTCCCGGGGGGTCATCTGGCTCTACCTCTCCGCGGTGATCCTCGTCGGATCCACCGGGGTGGTCACTGCCCTCTACCCCTCCTACACCGGCAGGGGTCCCGCCTCCCTCGGGATCATCCTCGCCACCATGAACCTCGCGACCATCCTCGCGGTCATCCTGGCATCGAGGCTTCACCTCCCGCCGGTCCGGACCATCCAGGTGGCGGGCCTCGTCCTCGCAGGGGCGGTCCTTTCCATCCCCTTTACGCCGGCGGGCTTTGCCCTGGTCGGCATCCTCCTCGGCTTCATCATGATCGCCCAGCTCGCCTTCCTCGCGGACTCGGGGCTTCCCCAGGGGGAGGCGATGGGGTTCTATAACGCGGCCTCCTACGCCGGGATGACCCTCCTCCCCTTCGTCTCCGGGGTTATCGCCGAACAGTGGGGCTTTCTTCCTGCCTTCGCCCTGGTCGCCTTCTTTGTGGTGATCATTGCCGCCGCCGTCGGATGGCCTGATTCCCGGGAAGCCGGGGCTGGAAAGGTTTCGGAACCCTGATCAGCCGGATCCCGGGTCCGATGGTGCGTCAGGGAGACGTTTTCGGCCCGCCTTTCCCTCCCCTATTCCTCCCCGTTTGCCCGTGGCGCAGGAAATCCACTTTCGTTGACCGGTCCACGAAGAGGTTGAAGGCGTCCCGGGCCGGGTTGAACCTGACGAGAGTGCTCTCGAGGGAGAGGATCTCCCCGTACCGCCCTTCCAGGAGCGCCCTGGCATGGGCCGCGTGGTGGCGGGGAACCACGGCGAAGACGGGTTTCTGGGGGGTCCCGTCGCAGACCTTGAACACATGATCCCCGCGGCCCCCCAGGTCTCCCGACATCTTTGCGATGACGACGTTCACCCGCCGCTTCAGGTGTCCCTGGAGCTTCGAGAGCCGGAGGGCCTTCATCCCTCGGGGGATACGGTACGCCTCGCGGGTCAGGCGATCCCTCCGGTGAAGTGCATACGAGAACTTGACATCGGTGTTCAGGTACCGGTACCCGTCGCTGGATGCTGCGAGGCGGGTCATGAGCCGGGGCGGGACGAAGGACGGCCCCTCCCCAAAGGTCCAGCACCGGTCGGGCGTGCAGGACGTGGACCAGAGAGGAGTACAGGGAGCGTAAAGGGTGAGCCCCCTCCGGGTGAGCGCGGCGGAGAGTCTCCGGAGGGCGAGAGAGTTCTCCAGGTCGGCCGGCTCCGTGATGACGAGAGTACCGCCCTCCGCGAGGACTCCCGAGATCCTCTCCGCGAGCGCCGCCCTTTCACCGACGGAAAGTTCCCGGAGCTCGTTGAGGACGCTCCCGAAGACGAGGAGATCCACCTCCCGGGGAAGGAGGGCCGGATCGCAGGATTTGAGGTCACCCTGGACAGGCTCCTCGACGTGAACCGAGGGGTCCGGGGAGGCAAAGCCGGGGACGAGGGACCGGTAGGCCTCGAGCTGCTCCTCCTCCCGCTCGAGGGCAAAGATGCGGACATCCCCCGGGGAGAGCCGGCTCCATGTGCTTATCACGGCGAGAGGGACCGTGCCCGGCCCTGACCCGATGTCCAGGACCCGCATCCGGTCCTTCAGGAGACCATCGGCGGCCAGGTCATGGAGGATGTGCTGGAACTGGATGAACGAGGCAGGGGCCTGGTATGCGAGGTAGGCAAGGATCCGGTAGCCGGCCCGGTATGAGATGGTTCTCCCCCGCGCCTGGTTCCAGTACTCACCCTTCTGGGCCCGGATGGCCCCCCGGATCCGCTCCAGGACCACCGGGTCATCCCAGGCTTTCCCGGTCTTCTTCCTGATGTGGTCCTCGACGAGTTCCTGGAGCCGCCCGGGGATGGAGGGGTGCCGGAGGTACCTGTCGTCCTCCGCGAGGATATCGGGGGCCGGTACGAAGGTTTTCCCACCGGGCAGCCGGGAGAAGATGAGGTCATCCCCCTTCTTCTCGCAGCCGAGGGCGAGGAAGGAGAGGGCCGGCTCCAGCCTCAGGCAGGGTTTTCTCCCCCGTATCTTCCTGGCCACGAGATCGGGGAGCTCTGAGGCGAGAAAAGTTCGCTTCTCTTCAGCCAGGGGCCGCAGGGCCGCAAGGATCTCCCCCCCGCTCATCCCGGTAGGGTACCGTCGTGGATGAGATAAA
>DATGDI010000027.1:0-11549 GCA_035310965.1 Methanomicrobiales archaeon | reverse complement strand
CAGGGAATGCTGGAAGGGGCGCTGAAGCATCCGGAATCGAAGATCACGAGCGGATCGGGGTCCCTCTCCAGATCGGAGGCCACCATCGCCAACTCCCACGGGATACAGTATACGGCCGAAAGGACCGAGGTGAGCTGCAGCCTGGAGACCATCTGTGGGCAATCGACGGGATCCGAGTTCGCCCACTCCCCGTTCCTGGAGATCGATCCCCGGTGGGTGGGAGAACGGGCCGCCTTTTTCGCATGGCATTCCTCGAAGGGGATACCGGTGGAAACCTGCCGGTGCGATGTTCTCCTCTCCCCCATCGCCCTCGCCCAGCTCCTCGGGTACATCGTCGTCCCGGCCCTTTCGGGCCGGAACGTGCATGCGGGGCGCTCGCGGCTCGCGTCCCTCCTCGGGGAGAGGTGCATGGACCCACGGATCGACCTGTATGACGATCCCTTTGCCCGGGGGATGGGGGCGACGGCCTGGGACGCCGAGGGTCTCCCCGCCGCCCGGCTCGACTTCGTGAAGGCGGGGGTCCTCACCTCCTTTGCCTACGACCTGAAGACCGCGTACCGGTACGGCGCAAAACCGACGGCCTCCGCGACCCGGGGCGGGCCCGGCGGCGGACCGTCAATCGGGGTCCACAACCTGGTTCTGGACGGGCAGAGGGAGGAGATCGCCATGGAGCGGGCCCTGTTCGTTCACGACGTGGTGGGAGCCCACACGGCAAACCCGGTGAGCGGGGACTTCTCGGTGGAATGCCAGAACCCCATCTGGGTCGAGGACGGGGGATTCCAGGAGCCGGTGAGGAAGGCCATGCTCTCGGGAAACTTCTTCGATGCCCTCCGGGAGATCGGCGGGATCGCCCCGGGCTCCCGGATCGTCGGGAACTCCATTCTCCCGTGTGTCCGTTTCCGGGGACTCCAGGTTATCGGGTGACCACGGGAAACGATAGACCCGACAGTCAACGCCTGAACGCTCCTGGGGGAAGGGAGGGTTCATCAGAACCCGCCCTGGAGCAACCCGCCATCAGGAGGGGTGCGACCAGGGAGGTTTCGTTAGAAATCGACCTCGAGCGACGAAGTCGCGAGTTCGCTTTTGCTCGCCCCCGCCACTACGGCATCCCCCGAATTACGATGGGCTGGCAGGTCGGAAATATATGTTTGCGATAATGAGTACTTCCAAATCCCCGATAACCACCTTGGAGGGGGTTATCGCAATAGGGGGTGCCAGAGCGGCGGGGGCGAAGCCCCCGAGAGCGTCCTGGTGTCTTCAGTGTCCTCCACCCGCTTATAGTTCCGAACGGAGGTAACGGACAATCGGGGAAAAAAAATTAGAACACGTTCGCGCCCGAGTAGACGAGGATCTGGTCCTGCATGATCTCGAAGGGCTTGATCTCGCGGGAGTGGCGGGACTGGCGCATCTTCACCACCTCGACAGCGAGGTGGACGGCCGTGAGGTCGCTCGGCCGGTAGTACCGGAGGAGGATGACCGTGTCGACCAGGTACTCGATGAGGCCGTACCGGCTCATGAGGGGATTGTTCGACTCGGTCTCCGAGGTCATGAGGAGGGTGCAGGGTTGGTCACGCATCATCTCGATGAACCGGATGAGCTCCAGGCGCCGATCCACGGAGCTCTGGAAGGTCCCCTCGAACAGGGAGATGGGGTCGATGACCACCCGGGTCGCGCCGGTCTTCTCGATGAGCTCGAAGAGCTCCTCCTTGATGCTGTTGATCATGAGGTTGAAGTTCGTGGGATCGAGCTTGATGAGGAAGAGGGACTTGTTCACATAGGAGCCCACGTCCCTGCCCCGTGACTTCATGATCTGCTTGAGCATCTCCACCCGCTCGTCCAGGCTGATGTAGATGCACTTCTCCTTGTTGGCAAGCCCCTCGGTGATGAACTGGATGGAGAGGGTGGTCTTCCCGGTGCCGTAGGTCCCGATGAGGGCGCAGATGGAGGGCTTGATCAGGCCCCCGCCGAGCATCGCGTCGAGCCCCTCGATCCCGAGGGAGATCCTCCCGTCGCTGTTCACACGACCACCCGGATGTTCGAGACCTCGAAGCCGCTTCCCGGGGAGATGCGGACCACGAACTTCACGAGGTCCCGCTCCTCCAGGTGGGGCATCACCCCCCGGAACTTCTGGAAGAACATGGTCCGCTGCCTCCGCTGGGCCACGGTCTCCTCCCACTGGAAGAGGGCCACCGCGTCCACGCAGTCGGCGATCTCCTTCTCACGGGAGGGCTCGAGGACCCCCTTCGTGAGGAGGAGGAAGACGGTCGAGTTCCAGACCTTGGTCACCCGCTGGAGGCCCCGGAGGAAGGCGGTGAGCTCCCTCCAGCGCTCGGGCTCGGAGAACTGGGTGGCGAGGTCGGTGAGGGAGTCGAGGATGATGAGGCTCGAGCCCTCCCCCTTCTTCGCCTTCTTGGGATTTGCGAGGGAGAGGGTCAGGTAGAGGAGCTTGAGGAGGGTGTTTTTCCGACCGGGCGAGACATGGGTCGAGAGCTCGGAGAACATGGTCTCCGGGCTCTGTTTCCGCTTCTTTTCACACTCGTCGCTTCCATCGGTGCAGTACCAGTCGGAGGGAACGACGCTCGAGTCGAAGTAATGGGTGGAGAGGTCCGAGAAGTTGACCGACCCGTCCAGGTGCTGGGTCAGGGTGGGGGCAAAGGAGAGCCCGATCTCGGAGAGGACATCCTGTTTCAGGCGGGTGAAGGTGATGTAGCTGATGGTGTCCGGGACCCTCGCGCCGGGCCCCGCGTCCTGCCGCTGACGCAGGATGGAGAGGTAGATCAGGGAGCTGTACACGAACTCCTGGCTGCCCGCCCCGATCTCCCCCTCGAGGAGAACGACGGATCCCGGCGGGATCCCGCCGTCCAGCACCGGATCCAGGGAGCTGATGCCCGTGGGCATCCTCCCCGCCACCTGTACTCCCATAGATAGAGAATTGTTTTCCCGCAAAGCATTAAAAGATTGCGCTAAAATGTGATCAGGGTCGATGATCCAAGCAATTTCAAAGAGGAAACTATTTATAGCGTTTTATCAAAATGTCTATTGGTCTCGGGGGGAGAGGATGGATCTCCCCCCGTTCTGGGATCCGGCATGCAGCTTCCTGAGGTATTGAGGCGCCTGAGGCTCAAGGATGCGTACCATCTCTTTGGCAGGCGCCTCGGGACCTGGCGCGAGAGCGAGAAGGTCTATGACCCGGACAAGCACGGCATTCTCGTCACCCCCGACCTGGGGCCGGGCTTCGAGGTGGTGGACGTGTACTGGGTCGAGCGCGGCCTCTCCCTCGTGTGCATCGCCCTGAACCAGAAGAACCACCAGAACGAGTACATCCTCTTCGAGCCCCCCCTCTCCTCCTTCGAGTACGAGCTCCTGGAGCGGCTGTACGAGGACCTCCGGGACGTCCTCCTCCTGAACGAGGAGGAGATCCGGGGTGATAAGAGGCAGATCCTCCTCTCCCTCGTGGAGGAGCTCCTGGGGGAGTACGGGGTGAAGGTGGATCTCCCCTCCCTCTTCCGGCTCCAGTACTTTCTCGTCCGGAACTTCCTCGGGTGGTCCCGGATCGACGCCCTCATGAAGGATCCCCAGATCGAGGATATCTCCTGCGACGGGGTGAAGATTCCCATCTTCCTCTACCACCGGAGGTTCCACAACGTGAAGACGAACATCGTCTTTGACGAGGATCACCTGAACTCCCTTGCCATCACCCTCGCCCAGCGGTCGGGGAAGCACATCTCCATCGGTACCCCCATCCTGGACGCAACCCTTCCGGACGGTTCCCGTCTCCAGCTCACCTTCTCCAAGGTGGTGACGAGCCGGGGGACCTCCTTCTCCATCCGGAAGTTCCGGGAGGAGCCCTTCACCCCCATCGAGCTCCTCGAGCACGGGACCTTCCCCGTGGACGCCATGGTCTACTTCTGGCTTGCCGTCGAGAACAACAAGAGCCTCCTCTTCATCGGCGGGACCGCCTCGGGGAAGACGACGTCGCTCAATGCCGTCTCCCATTTCATCCCGCCCCTCGCGAAGGTGGTCTCCATCGAGGATACCCGGGAGATCACCCTGGAGCGGGAGAACTGGATCGCCTCCGTCACCCGGGACGCCGTGATCGACGGATCATCCGGCATGATTTCCATGTTCGACCTCCTCAAGGCGGCCATGCGGCAGCGGCCCGAGTTCATCATCGTGGGCGAGGTGCGGGGACCCGAGGCCCAGACCCTCTTCCAGGCCATGAACACCGGCCACACCACCTTCTCGACCCTCCACGCCGCTGACGTGGATGCCGCCATCCACCGGCTGGAGAATGAACCCCTCGCGGTACCCCGGAACATGCTCCAGGCCCTGGACATCGTCTCCATCCAGGCCCTCATCTACCGGGGGACCGAGCGGGTGAGGCGGTGCCAGGAGATCGTGGAGATCATGGGCCTCGACCAGGCCACCCAGAACATCCAGGTGAACACCGTCTTCTCCTATGACCCGGTCACCGACACCTTCACCTACTCGGGCCGGTCCCAGGTGTACAACCAGATCATGGCCTCCCGGGGCTGGAGCACCGAGGTTCTCGAGCAGGAGATCCTCAGGCGGGGGAAGATCCTCGGTGCCATGCGGGAGCAGGGCATGAAGGATTACCACTCCGCTTCCCAGGTCTTCCAGTCCTATGCCATCAAGCCGGACGAGGTCATGGAGAACCTCGGGGATCTCCGGAAGCTGATCGGATGAACGCGAAGGCCTCGGTATCGAGCTGGATCCGGGGGCGGCGTGATTCCTACGCCTGGCTCCACAACGACCTGATCTCTGCCCGGTCAGGTGTCACCATCGAGCACTACCTTTACCAGACCTTTGTCATCACCATCCTCTCCGGCATCTTCTGCGCCTTTGCCGGCTTCATCACCGCCGACCTCATCGCGAACCTTCCCGTGTCGACCCAGGTCTACGATGTCTTCGGGGTGAACCGGGTCTTCCCGCAGGCGGTTCCCATGCTGATCTTCCGGGGGGTCGTGACCATTGCGGCCTTCATCGCGGGATCGGTGCTCGGCTACAAGGTGATGACCGGCTTCCCCGCCCTCCTGAAGAAGAACAGGGCCACCCGGATCAACCTCACCCTCCACTCCGCCGTCGCCTACATGTACGCCATGCAGAGGGGGGGCGCCGAGCTCTCGGCCATCTTCGCCTCCCTCGCCGACAATGCGAATATCTTCGGCGAGGTGGCCATGGAGTTCCGGCAGTTCGTCCGGGACGTGGACTACTTCGGGGCCGACCTGGTCACCGCCCTCAAGCACCTGGGCGAAACCACCCCGTCCGAGAAGTTCAGGGACTTCATCCAGGACCTCCTCTCGGTCATCGACAGCGGGGCCGGGCTCGGGGAGTTCTTCTCGGGCCGGGTCCGCACGTACCAGGAGGAGGCCCGGTTCGAACTGAAACAGTTCATCACCACCCTCGAGTTCGTGGCCGAGACCTACGTCACCCTCTTCGTCGCGGGCCCCCTCTTCCTGATCATCATTATGGTGGTCATGGGGCTCATTGGGGGAATGGGCCTCACCACCCTCGCGGTGGTCTGCTATGCCCTCATTCCCATCGGTTCCATCCTCTTCATCGTCTTCCTCTCCATGATCTCGGATAAGGTCGAGGGGGTCGAGCGGTACGTGAAGGCCAAGGAACTCCACGAGTACTTCGATGTCGCGGTGGTGAAGAAGATCGGCGAGGAGGCGATGTTCGCCCAGCTCGCCTTCTATGACCGGATCCGCCGGTTCCGGGACTTCCTGCGGAATCCCTTCAACGCCTTTGTCCTCATCCCCGTCCGCACCCTCTACCTCACCGTCCCCATCGGGATCATCTACCTGATCCTCGCCTTCCTCTCTGTCCCCTACTACCTGGACCTCCAGACGAAGGTGATGATCCTGGACGACCACGTGGTCATCGCCGGGCTCATCGTCATCATCCCCTTCGCCATCTTCTACCAGCTCTGGAAGCACAAGGTCATGGGGATCGAGGCGGCCATCCCCGAGTTCCTGGACCGTATGTCCGGCGTGCAGGAGGTGGGCCTCACCATCGCCCAGGGGCTCACCCTCATGGTAAGGACGAACCTCGGGATCCTCTCCTACGAGATAAAAAGGATCAAGCGGGACATGGACTGGGGGGCGAACGTCGAGGATGCCCTGGTGCGGTTCGAGCAACGCGTGCGGACCCCCTCCATAGCCCGGACGGTGACCCTCATCACGAAGGCGAGCTACATGAGCGGGGATATCGGGGAGATCCTGAAGATCGCGGCCTCGGATGCCCGGATGAGCGAGATCCTGAAGAAAGAGCGATCCACCTCGATGCTCATCTACCTCGCCATCATCTACCTCGCCTTCGCCGTCTTCATCTTCGTGGTCGGGGTGATCGTCACCATGTTCCTTCCCATCCTCCTGAAGGGAGGGGCGCAGACCGTGAGTACCGCGGGCAAACTGGTCACCGGCCAGATGATCACCGCCGACTCCTTCAGGCTCCTCGTGTACCACGCGACCCTTATCCAGGGCCTCTTTTCGGGCCTCCTCGCCGGGCACATGGGGGAGGGCTCCCTCACGGCGGGAGTGAAGCATGTCTGCATCCTCCTCATCATCGCCCTCGTGGCCTTCAACACCTTCATCTGAAGCTTTAGGGAATTTCACCAGCCCGATGATGTATTAGGTTCATTCAAGAATCGAAACGACGGGACATCATTTGACCTCATTTTATTGGGGTGCTCTCGGGGGGCTCACCCGCCCCCCGCCGCACGGGCAACCCCCCCGTTTCTGATATCCTCACGAAGCTGGCGGTTTATGGAATAACGGCCTATCCCCACGCGGGGGGCGCCGCAGTGGCGGGGGTGAGCGGGGCATACTCGCGACTTCGTCGCTCGAGGTCGGGTCCTACGAACCCTCCCTCTTGCGAAACCTCCCGGTCGCACACCGCCTGATGGCGGGGTGCTCCAGGTCGGGTTCTGGCGAACCCTCCCTTCCCCCAGGAGCGTCCTGGATAAAAGGTATAACGGATTCTGGTCTTGGGCCCCCCCCGTTTTGGATCTCCCGGGTACCGGTATCCTTAAGACGTTACGCAGGCACCATGTAGTGAGGTGATGTTGGATGTGCTCAGTGGGCGGGCCCATGGACGTCGACTACAAGGAGCGGGTGAAGGGCAAGGACTACAAGTGCCGGAGCTGCGGGGAGAAGTTCAAGGGGGTCGGGAAGCACCCCATCTGCCCCAGCTGCCAGTCTGACGACGTAGCACCCGAATGAGATATCCCATCGGCGACCGGATCCTCCTCATCCGGGGCGACCACTCTTTTCTCCTCGTGGGGAGAGCCCTCTCGGAATTTCCCCTGTACATCGAGACCTTCGAGGAGGAGCACCGCGAAACAATCTCCGAGGATGACCTCATCGCTGTTTCGGCCCCCGAGGGAGGGGATACGGAGCCGGCCCGGATGCTCCTCGAGCTGGTGAGGCGGTACCACATGCCCCTCCTCGTTCTCCCGAAGAACCACCCCGGATCGGGGCGACTTCCCCTCGTGGTATCGGTTGCCCCCTCCCTCCGCCTTTCCTGCGATATCAGGCGGGGAACTCACCCCGAACAGCACCTCATCTGCTCGTCAGATGAACTTGCCGGGATCACCCTCCGGGGATCGAAGGGAGGGGCTGATCTGGATGGAATTCCTTCCGGCGTCCGAGTCTCGTACCTGGATGGGCGCGCAGAGGGAAAGCCAGCCCATGAACACCCCTGAAATTTTCATTCCCATCCCCTTCCTGGCCGGCCATCCGACTCCGTTATCATAGGAAGAAGGACGTTTCCACCTCATATGAGGCTCGGATTAACGATACCATTATCGTGGCAAAAAACACTAAGAAAAGCGTCCAATAGAGGGGCTCAAGACAACCCGGCATGGCCATGGACTCCACCGTCGAGAAGCTGGTAAAGAATGCCGTCGAGCGCTGCAAGGAGAGGGTTCTTTCGACAAAAAAGCGGGTTGTTGAGCGGGGTCTCAACCAATCCGCCCAGACCGGCGTCCAGGGAGAGCCGCCCTGCATCACCGGTTCCATGAAACGGCTCCGGGGCCTGTGAGGGATGATGAAATGACAACCGAGCGCTCGTTACTCCAGAAGATTCGGGAGAAGGAGCTGGAGATCAACGTCCAGGTGGACGATGCGAGGAGAGGGGCCGAGGAAACCATAGCCAAGGCACGAAAGGAAGCGGCTGAGATCCTGAAGAACGCGGGGATCGAAGCAAAGGCAGGGGCGCAGGATCTCACCCGGAGAGAGATGGAAACCGTTACCAGGGAAATCGAGGCAGTGAGATCCGCCGCAGCAGGCGAGGTCAAGACCCTGAAGGAGAAGGGAGAACGGAATCTGCCTCAGGCAATAGAAAAAATCACCAAAGTTGTTGCTCTGGAATAGGTATGCTTCAGAAGATGACCAAGGTTCAGGTCGTGGGGCCGAAGAAGGACCTGCAGACGGTCGTCGATATCCTGTACCACACCGGCACCGTCCACCTGGAAGACATCTCCAAGTCCATCACCCCCGGAGACTCGATCCTGAGGCGGCTTGACATGGTGAAGGGGGGTGAGACGGCCACACTGCTCGCGAAGATCGGGGGCATCATCCTCGCTTTGCCGAAGACCGAGGGCTATACGGGGGAGCAGGCGCGTCTTGGTGAGGAGTTCCAGAGAATGAGCCATGAAGAGCTGACCGCGAGGGCAAACCAGTTGATTGGTCAGCTTGAATCCGTAACCCGGGATTTGGCCACGAAGAAGAGCGATCTGGAATTGAACCTCGGATCCCTCTCCCGATACGAGAAGATCATTGATAAGCTCCAGCCCCTGGAGAGCCAGCTTCCTGCGCTGGAAGGGTTTGAGGTCACCGTCCTCCTGATCCAGAAGGAGTTCCGGGAGGTGCTCGAGTTTATCCAGTCCGCACTCCGGGAGATCACGAGAAACCAGTTCGAGCTCATCTCGGCCGACGTCGACGCGACCACCCTCGCCACGGTTCTCATCTTCAACAAACGATACTCGGAACAGGTCCATTCCTTCATCTTCTCCCAGAATGTCAACGAGGTGCGCCTGCCTCCCGAGTACATGGGCAAGCCCTTCTATGAGATCCTGACGCTTATCGGGGATCGGAAAAAGGAGGCTGTCAAGGAGATAGCCGCCATTGACATCCAGCTGCAGAAGCTCGCGACAACCTGGTACCAGGAATTATCCGTATTGCAGAGGATCCTCGGGGACAGGAACGCGGAATTGAGCGTCTTCTCAAAATTCGGGCAGACCGAGTACACCTTCGTGATCATGGGATGGGTCCCGAGGAAGTACCTGAAAAAGACAAAGAAGGATCTCGCCGATACCTTCGGGGCCCGGGTCATCGTGAACGAGATCGATGTCCCGGCCGAGAAGATGGATGCGGCGCCCACCTTTTACGATAACCCCTGGTTCGTCAGACCTTTTGAGTTCCTGATCCAGATGATCAGCCCGCCGAAGTACCGCGAAGTGGACCCGAGCCCGCTCATCGCCATCTTCTTCCCCATCTTTTTTGGCCTCATGGTAGGGGACATCGCCTACGGCCTGATCATCCTTGCCTTCGCGCTCATCATGAAGCGGAAGTACAAAACGTATGAGTGGCTCCAGTACCTGATGAATATCCTCGCCATCTCGTCGGTTCCGAGCATCTTCTTTGGCTTCATCTTCGGGGAATTCTTTGGGAACCTCGGCGAGATGCTGGGCTGGATCCACCCGTTGACCTTCCTCGGCATCACGTGGAACCGCATTGAGGTGATCATCCCGCTCCTCATCCTCGCCATCTCCATCGGGGTCTTCCACGTCTTCCTTGGCCTCGCCATCGGGGTCGTCAACGCCCTGACGAAGGGGGACCGGCACCATGCCTGTGAGAAGTGCGGGATGATCATCGCCATTTCAGGCCTGCTTCTTACCATAGGTGCGGTGGCAGGCGCGATCCCCGAGATCATGGTGTACCCGGGGGTTGCCATGCTCCTCGTCGCGCTCCCGCTCATCATCTATGGCGGTGGATTCTTCGGGGCGTTCGAGATCATGTCGACGGTGGGCAACATTCTTTCCTATGCCCGTATCATGGCCATCGGCATGGCCTCCGTGGTCCTCGCGCTCGTGGCAAATACGCTGGGAGGCTCGATAGACGTAGTGCTCGTCGGGATCCTCATTGCGGCGATGCTGCACATCCTGAACATCATCCTTGCCATGTTCAGCCCCTTCCTCCATTCCTTTCGTCTCCATGCGGTGGAGTTCCACTCCAAGTTCTTCGAGGGTGGAGGCACCCTGTATTCGCCGTTCAAGAGGGGCATGGAAGGTAAAAATGAATAGGTGCACCGCAAGGACACCCTCCCGCGATTGCAGGGAGGAGGGTGATCCGAGTTCCGGACCGCAGGTTCTCTCTCTCCTGAAGGGGGTCGCGATGGTGAAGTGACCTGAAGGAGGAGGAAAACCGGGAGGAGGATGGGATAGAAATTCATCGAAGCCACGAGGGCGCACCGAAGAATGAGCCCGTCGTAATCGCTGGTAAGCAAGGTTAATATTCACGATGACTGATTCCAAGAGTAGAGGTTGGTGAGCTTTGGTATGGTAGACTGGGGAATACCCATCGGCGCAGGGATCGCATTTGGTCTTGGTGCGCTCGGAACAGGACTTGCGCAATCCAAGATCGGATCAGCGGGGGCAGGAACCATTGCAGAGAGGCCGGAGACCTTCGGCTACATGGTTGTCCTGGTTGCGATTCCTGAAACGCTCGTTATTCTGGGCTTTGTGGTTGCATCCATGATCATGCTCATGCTGAAGTGAGCGGAGTGGGAGTATTCGCGCCGCGGGAATCCCGGCGTGGATGAACGAGCAGAACAGGAAAAAACTGGTGGAGCCATGCCGTATGATGACCTGATTTCAGCCCTCAAGGCGAGCGCCACAGAAAGGATTACGGAGATCCAGGATCGGGCACAGGCAGAGGCACAGAAGATCCTGAAGGAGGCAGAGGAGAGGGCACAGAGCACCCGTTCGGCATCCCTTGAGGAGGCAGCCCGGGAGGTTCGGCTGGAGAGGAGCAAGCTCATGGCGAAGGCCGGGGCCGAGAAAAGAATGGCCCTCGCGAGGGTGAAGGATGACCTCTTCCAGCAGGTGTTTGCCCGTGCCGTCCAGCAGATGGCATCGGCACGGAATCACCCCGGGTACCGGGCATCGTTTCAGAAGATGCTCAGCGAGGTGACGGAAGAGCTCAGGGGGGAAGAAATCCGGGTGCATATCGATCCCCATGACGAGGTGCTTTGCAGGGAAATCCTTGGGGAGATGAAACGGAACTGCGAGATCGTCACCGATATCACCACCGTGGGAGGCCTGAATGCCACCTCGGCTGACGAGCGGCTGATGGTCTTCAACACCTTCGAGTCGAGGTTGCAGCGGGCAAAGGAACTGATGATATCAGAGATCATGTCGGCACTCTATGGCGACTAGCGTGGATTACGGCTATGTCAACGCCCGGATCAGGGGGATGAAGAGCCGCCTTCTCGGGCCGGAGATCCTCGAGAGCCTCATCCTCAAA
>DATGDI010000026.1:0-1582 GCA_035310965.1 Methanomicrobiales archaeon | reverse complement strand
AGAGAGTAATAATCCCGCGCGTTTGGAGAAAACACGTGCACGACAAACGAGCCATAGTCCATGAGGACCCATTCCCCGAGCTCCCGGCCTTCCACGCTAAACGGCCTGATCCCGGCCTTCCGCAATTCCCCTTCGATGCCGTCCGCTATGGCCGCGTTCTGGCGCGATGAATTCCCGTGCATGACGAGAAAATAATCCGTGAAGGAGCTGAGTTCGCCGAGGGCCAGGACGCAGAGGCCCTCCGCTTTTTTCGCCTGGCTCGTCTCGACAGCCAGCTTCACGTCCGCCGGAAGGCTCCGCTTCGTAAAACTCTTTTTTTTCTCTTGGGCCATGGTTCCTACCGATCCGAATAAAGTTGATGACGCCGGATATATTTTTCGACGGAGTTGGGGACCAAGCCCGCCAGGCTCGCCCCCTGCCGGAGCCGGTTCCGGATATCCGTCGAGGAGATCTCCAAGGCCTTGATCGGCAGCAGAAAAATCCCGAAACGGGAAAAGAGCGACTCGTCCGCGAATTCGCCCTCCGCACCCAGATGAATTCTTTCGCGAAGGACACCGCCCAGGACCTCGGTCGCGGCGGCAAGGGCATGGCCTGGTCGCCCCGTGACGATGAAAAGGCATTCCGCGAGGGCACGTTCATACTCCCGCCAGGTCCCGATTTCCAAAAAAGCATCCACGCCGAGGACAAAAAATGTCCAGGCTTCGGGGAACTGGCCCCTCACCCGGTTCAGGGTCAGGATGGAATAGGAGGTCTCCTTGGCCTCGACCTCGATGGGAGACGGAACGAGCCCGTCTTTCCCCCGGCAGGCGAGTTCGACCATCCGGTAACGGTCGGCGGCCGAGGCGCTGGGCCCGGACTGCTTGTGGGGCGGGATGTAGGACGGAATGAACAGGACTTTGTCCAGCCCGAACGCCGCCCGCACCTCCTCCGCCGCCCTGATATGGCCGAGATGGATGGGATCGAATGTCCCTCCGAAGATCCCGATCCTCTTTTTCAAGCCGCCTCGCCTCCTTGCTTCTGTCCGCCCGACTCCAGGGCCTTCGCCATCGCTCGGACGAGGGGCTTGAGCCCCACATTCTTGAGCGCCGAGATGGGAAACAGGGCGATCTTCTTCCGCGCCGCCAGTTTCTTGAGGCCGGCAAGCCGGTTCTTGTCATCGCCGAGGAGATCGATCTTGTTCGCCGCCAGGATCTGAGGCCGACGGGCGAGTGCCGGATCAAAGGCCTCGAGCTCTGCCATAATGACTTCGAAGTCGTGGATGGGATCCCGTTCCGTGTACGGCGAGATGTCGATGAGATGGACCAGGATCTTCGTCCGTTCGATATGACGGAGGAAGCGGACGCCCAGCCCGTGACCGAGATGCGCGCCTTCGATGAGGCCAGGGATATCCGCCACGACGAAGCTCCGGTCTTTCCCGGCGTCCACGACGCCGAGGTTCGGAGTCAGAGTTGTGAAAGGATAATCGGCAATGAGGGGCCTGGCTTCCGAAATCTTGGAGATCAGGGTGGATTTCCCGGCATTCGGGAATCCGACGAGTCCGACGTCCGCAATCAATTTGAGCTCGAGCATGAGCTCTTTTTCC
>DATGDI010000025.1:0-13393 GCA_035310965.1 Methanomicrobiales archaeon | reverse complement strand
CGGGGAAGGGGGGAACGGGGAAGACCACCATCTCGGCCCTCCTCGTAGAGGCCCTCATCGGGGCGGGAGAGGCCCCGGTGCTCGCCGTGGACGCGGACCCGAACGCGAACCTGAACGAGGCCCTCGGGCTCCCCCTCGGCGAGACCCTCGGGTCCATGCGGGAGGATGCCTTCACGAAGTCCATACCGCCGGGCATGTCCCGGACAGGGTACATCGAGTACCGGTTCCAGCAGGTCCTCGTGGAGTCCGACGGGGTGGACCTCCTCGCCATGGGCCGGCCCGAGGGGACCGGCTGCTACTGCTTCGCGAACCGGCTCCTCTCCGAGGCAATGGACCTCCTCACCCGGCACTACCGGTTCGTGGTCATGGACATGGAGGCCGGCATGGAGCACTTCTCCAGGGGCACCATCGGGATCCCCGACATCCTCCTCGTCGTCACCGACCCCGGAGCCCGGGGGGTCAGGACCGCCCGGAGGATCCATGACCTGGCCATCACCCTCGGTATCCCGAAGGAGAAGATCTTTTTCGTGATAAACCGGGCCGGGGAGGCGGGAAAAGTCACTCCCGACAAGGCACCATGGGCCGCGGAGGCGGGGGTGGCGGGCGGGGGCGGTCCAGGGATGGGTACAGGGGGAGGTTCTGGGATCGGCGTTGGCGTTGCGAGCGGGGGCAGTTCCGCTGCTGGAACGGAATCTCTCCCCGATCCCTCCCGGATCCTCGCCTCCATCCCTGACGACCCGGAGGTGGAGCGTGCAGACCTCGATGCCCGGCCCATCGTCTCCATTCCCGCCGGGAGCCCGGCGAGGAACGCAGTCCGGGAGCTCGCGGAACGCGTCCGCTCCCTCTGCTTACGGTGAAGCCCGCCCCGGGTTACCCTTCCCGGGTATCCTTCTTCGTGACCTTTGAACCCGCCTCGATGGTGAAGGGGCCCCGGGCATTCCCCGAGAGGTCGCAACCCTCCACCGTGGCCATGGCCTTCTCGTAGACCCAGACCCCGACGTCCCGGTTCCCCGTGACCTGGCACCGGACAAGCCTCGGGTGGGCCCCCCGCCGGGAGGAGACCCCCGCGTACTGGTTCCCCGTGACCCGGCACTCCTCGAAGACACCCTTTCCCTTCTCGCTCGCGCCCACCCCGAACTGGCCGTCGCGGATGGTGCACCTCCTCACGACGGGGTTTCCCGAGCGGGTGATGAAGAGGCCGCGGGCGTTCCCCGCGATGTCGCAGTCCTCGAGGCTCCCCTTCCCCCGGTCGCTCACCTCGATCCCGAAGTTCCCGTGATGGATGGTGCACTTCTGCACGGCCGGGCCCGCGCCGTCGTGCACGAGGACCCCGGCATAGGCGTACCGGGTGATGTCCGACCCCTCGAGGGTCCCCCCGGAACGGGCGCCAAACTCGATGCCATAGTGGCCTCCCTCGATCCGGCACCCCCGGATCGCGGCCTCCGCCCCGTCCGCGAGGGTGATCCCGGACCGGCTTGAGGAAACCCGGCACCCGTCCAGCCTCGCAGATGCCCGCCCGGAAACCAGCACGGCAGAGGTCCTGAAGCCGTGGAGATCGAGCCTTCTCAGGACCCCGCGGGTCCGGCCTCCGGTGACCGATATCCCCACCCCGCCCGCCGAGAGAACGCAGTCCTCGACAAGCGTGGTTCCCCGGAGGATTTCGACAAGGGGTGATCCCGGTTCCCCGTCGGGAGAACCCTTCAGCGTGACACCGTGGAGGGAGAAGGTTTCTGCCTTCACCTGGATGAGGGGGCCTGTACCCTCGAGGATCGTCCCCGCGGCCGGTCCTTCCCCGATGATCTCGATGGGCTTTTCGATCTTCAGGGTCTCCGGGTAGATCCCCGGCCGGACAAAGATGCGGGTGCCAGGGGCAGCCCTCTCCAGGGCATCCGAGAGGGTGCGGACATCGCCCTCTCTGCCCTGCCCCACGATGATGCTCTCGGGAGGGTACGATCCGGCCGGTACCGGAGGGGCTCTCCCCTCGGACCGTCGCTTCCTTCCCCTTTTTTCCAGGGATTTTGCCTCCTCCGGTGAGAGGACCGAGAGGGCAAGGGCCCAGGACACCACCGCCCAGAGGGCATGCTCCTCGGCAAAACCGAGCTCCCGGGTCACCCGGCCCACGAGCCGGCGCACCACGATCTCGCCGGGAACGGACCCGGCGAGGCCAAGAAGCTCCTCGGGGATGTGCTTCTTCTGGACGCTCGCGAGGATAAAGATCTCCCGGTCGCAGGAACGGCAGGTGTCCCGGAGGAGGCCCTCGCACCGGCGGGGGTCGGTCACGATCTCCCGCCCGTAGTGCCGGACCATCCGGGCGAGCTCCTCCCTGGGGTTACTGTCGGCCACGGTGCTTCCTGTCTCCTATGCGATGATCTCTCCCGTGACCCCGCCCAGATCTATCCGTGCCCCCGGGTTGAGGGGGACGGATTTCCCGTTCGGGATCTCGAGGGTCTGCCCTGAGGGAAAGGTCGCGCGCCAGACGACCTGGGAGAGATTCCGGATCCCCCAGATGGCGGGATCGGCCGGGTTTCGCACCACCTGCCCGACGGGCGCGGGATCCCCGTCCCCCCGGCCTCCCAGACCGAGGGCTTCCCGGGAGATGGTCGCCCCCTCGGTAAGAAGGACCTGGTGGGGCCCGGCGCTCGTCGTGACGAGGAGCCTCGGGGGAACCGGGATGGAGGTGGAACAGTTCCAGCAGGTGAGGGTCCCCTCGCCCGGCTCCCAGATATTCTCGGCCCGGCATCTCGGGCAGGAGATGATGCCGTCGGAGAACTGGAGGAAGAGCCTCTGCCACTCCCCCTCGGTGACCCTCCGCCGGGGATCCCGGGTACCGTCGGTGAAAGCCCGTGTGAAGAGATCACGGAGGGACCGCGGGCAGTAGCCCCATCGTTCCCCCGCGGTCTCGTAGTCGGGATCCGATGGGAGGGCGTTGCTCGTATCCCTGGGATCGAAGATGAAGACGGGGCTCCCGTACACCTTCTTCTTTGCCGGGATGTCCCAGACCCGGAGCTCGTACTCCATCCTCCCGTGGAAGGGGTGGTGCCAGCACCAGAGGTTGAAGAGGAGGACGGCGAGGGAATGGAGGTCCGTCTCGGTGGAGGGATCGGCCCCGCCCCTGATGAGCTCGGGGGCCATGAACTCCATGGTGCCCCAGACCTGGCTCCGGGACTGGCGGTTCACCCCCACGTTGTCATTGTCGCAGATGAGGATCTCCCCGGCGACCGGGTCGAACATGAGGTTCCCGTCGGAGATGTCCCGGTAGCAGAGGCCCGAGAGGTGGAGGGCCCGGTAGCTGTTGGCGAGCTGGTAGGAGATCCGGGTGAGGGCCCGGAAGCCCGGGACCGGTTTTAAGTGGGCCTGGACCTCCCCGAGCTCGGCGAACCGTGCCGTGTCGATGAGGCGCATCAGGTACCCGAACTGGGGAGCCCCGGCGGCGGTGACGAGATCGAGGGGCCAGATGAACCGGGCCCCGGCGGCACCCCGGGGGGGCCCCGCCTGGACGAGGGCCCGGATGGCGGCCATCTGGTCCAGGGTGGCCTGGGCCGGCTTGTACCACTTGAGGGCCTGCTGTCCGTGGGGCCCCTCGACGAGGTACACCTCCCCCTGGGTCCCCTCCCCGAGCTTCTTCCTCACCGTGAGGGTGATCCTCGCCATCTCTGCCTTTACCTTCTGGCCGGCCTCAAGGGACATCGGTCTTGCCTCCTGCCCCGGATCCCGTAATGCCCCCTGCTGGCCCGGATCCTGTCGTTACGTCGTCGGCCGGTGCGGATCCGGAATCCCCGCCTTCGGGAGGGGACCCGGTGACGTCACCCGCCTTTTCCCCGGCCGGGGGCTTCTGACCTTCTCCCCCGGCTCCCGGCGACGGGTTCAGGTGCACGAGGACGAGGGTCATGTCATCCCCGCTCCCGTTCAGGGAATACCCGTCCAGCCATCCGGGGAGAGCCGACCCGATCCTCTCGATGCCGAAACTCGCCACCCTCTCGGACAGGGACCGGGCAAAGACCCTGAACTCGGAATCCTGGTCCCCGAAGGAGTCCGAGAGGCCGTCGGTGGCGAGGAGGAGGAGGCCCCCGGCCCCGATGGGGAACCGGCCCGTCCGCCAGAGGGCCGGGGCGTCCCGGGAGGAGAGGGAGTACGTGACCGTCCCGAGGAGGGTCTCGTCCTTCGGGAGGGGTGCCTCGACGCTCCCGTCCGGGCGGACGATGAGGATGTCCCCGTCCCCGATCTGCCCTACCCAGCACTCGGAGCCGTCGATCAGGGCGAGGAGAAGGGTGCTCCCGTACCGGGTGAGAAGATCCTTCGGGTCCTCTCCATCCGCCGTAAAGCCGATCTTCCCACCGGCGTCGGTCATGACGGCCTCCCTCCAGCGTGCGGAGATCCGGTGATGGAATTCCTCACCTCTGCCCGGTGGTACCGGCCGCCAGCCGCCCCCTTCTTCCCTCGACGGAAGGGAACCGATCACCTCGGCCACCGCGGCCTGCACGGCGAGGGCCGCCCCGCAGTGGGAGAGGTCGTGCCGCTCCCCCCCGTGGCCGTCGGCCACCGCCGCCACGAGCAGGGGCTCCCCCAGGAAGGACGAGGCCCAGAGGGCGTGGGCGTCCTGGCAGGGCCTTCCGTCCCTCGCATGGGAGCTTCCCCGCCGGGTGCAGCCACATGCCCACCCGATCGGCGGGACGCTGACCGGCACCGTCTCCCGGGTCTCCTCCATGGAACGCTCCTAGAAGGGCTCGGTGCTCGAGGTGATGGTGGGGGGTGGGGGGGAGAGGACCACGTTTCCGGCGGCCCCGGAGAGGTCCTGGGACTTCGACCGGGAGGACCCGAGGGTCGCCTCGGTGGAGGCCCACTTGATGAAGTTCAGGAGCTCCTCGGGGGTGTGGGCCTTGAGAATCCCGACCTTCTCCTGGTTGGAGAACTTCAGGAGCTCGGGCTCGTTGTAATCGGACTCGTCCCCGATGGCGATGGCGAGCCTGATGGACTTCATGCCCCAGGGGGTGTGGTTCAGCTCCCCGATGGCCTTGTCGTACTCCCCCTCGGCATCGGTGCAGTACCCGTCCGAGACGAGGATGCAGACCGGGGGAAGGCCCCGCCGGGGCATCTTCTCGATGGAGAGCTCGGGGATGAGGAGCCGGATGGCCTTCGCGGTCGCGGTCAGGCCGTCGGCCTCGAGCTCCGGCCAGAAGAACTGCTCGACGGTGACCGGCGCCGGACCCACATGCCAGGCGGCCTCGTCGGAGAACTTGATGGCCCTCATCATCACCTGGACCTGGGGATGGGCCGCCACGGCCTTCTGGATGAGGGGAAGGGACTCGCGGATGGCCTGGTTGAGGGTCGCGATCTTCTTCCCCCCCATGGAGGCAGAGTAGTCGGTGAGCCAGAAGAAGTGGAGGACCCTTTTTGCCACTTTCCCGTCGGGTGCAGGAATCTCGGTTGCCATGGTAACTCCCACGCGTGTGCTTGATCAAGTATAACGGTTCTCGTCGATATTAAAGGATTGGACAGCCGGCAGGAACCGCCCGGCCGGAATCCTGCCAGGCCGGAAACCCCGGGGCAGGAGTGGCTGAAGGAGAGGACAATGAAATGTGGTTTAAATCTTGAAAATGATAAGTATAGCGATTATAAATTTTTAATTCCTTCATCCAAAACGAGATAAAAAAGAAAGGGTATTTATAGGTAGAAACATATTTATCTTAAATCCACCTATGGTCTCTCCCGCAGCCTCCGACGATCATCCGGTCACCCGGATCTATCTCCCGGTGTACTTCATCATCGCCTCTACCCTGATCCCCGTCATCATCTCCGTGTACTGCCTCTCGAAAGGGATCTTTGACATCTTCCCCCACCTCTTCTACATTCCCATCGTCCTCATCGCGTATGCCTATCCCCGGAAGGGCATCTACGGCTCGGTGATCCTCGGGAGCATCTACCTCGCTCTCGTCTACCTCTTCGCGTACCCGGACCTCCAGGTCCTGGGGGGGGCCACGGCGCGGTTCTTCTTCTTCATTGCCATCGGGGCGGTCATCACCCTCCTCGCCCGGAGGATGAAGCATGAGGAAGAGAAGTACCACGGGATCTTCGATCACTCTCAGGACGGGGTCTTCCTCCTCTCCCCTGATCGGAAAACCGTTCTCAACGCAAACCCCATGGCGGCGAGGCTGCTTGCCTCTGCCCCCGAGAATCTTACCGGCCTTGACTTCACCTCGGTCTGGGAGAATCCCGCAACCATGGAGGCCTTCGGGAGGGCCATCGGGGAGGGGCAGAGCGTCGCGGGGCTCGAGGGCCGGATCCTCCGCCGGGACGGGATGATCAGGGACGTGCTCGTCTCCGCGGGGGTGCTGCCCGACGGGAAGATCGCCTGCACCGTCGCCGACATCACGGACCGGATCGAGGCAGCCAGGGCTGTGGAGAGGGAGCGGCAGGAGCTCCTGGACATCATCGAGTTCCTCCCCGACGCGACCTTCGTCATCGACCGGGAGAAAAAGGTCATCGCCTGGAACCGGGCCATCGAGACCCTGACCGGCGTGCCCAAGGTGAAGGTCCTCGGCAAGGGGGGGTACGCCTACTCGGTGCCCTTCTATGGCGAGGCACGGCCGGCCCTCATCGACCTGATCTTCGAGGAGATCCCCGGGATCGAGTCCCAGTTCGAGTGGGTGGAAAGGAAGGGGCCGATCCTCTACGGCGAGACCTTCATTCCTGGGATGAGGGACGGGATGGGGGCGCATCTCTGGGCAAAGGCATCCCCCCTCCTCGACAGCGACGGGAAGATCGCCGGGGCTATCGAGACCATCCGGGACATCACCGAGCGGCGGATGGCCGAGGAGGCCCTCCGGGAATCCGAGGCAAACTACCGGACCGTTTTCAACGGCGCGAACGACGCCATCGCCATCTATGACCCGGAGACCCGCCTGTTTACCGAGGTGAACCAGAAGGCCGCCGAGATGTTCGGGTTCAGCCCCGATGAGTTCACCCGGCTGGGATTCGAGGACCTGTCGGCCGGTATCCCGCCCTTCACCCGGGAGGACGCCCTGAAGAAGATCGCGGAGCTCTGGAGGGATGTCCTCGGTGGAAAGCCCCGGCTCTTCGAATGGCTCGCGAGGGACCGGTCAGGGAGGACCTTCTGGGTGGAGCTCAACCTGAAGGTCGCCCCCATCTGGGGGGAGCCCCGTGTCCTCGCCGTGGTCCGGGACGTCAGCTCCCGGAAGGAGGCAGAGGAGGCCCTGCGGGCCTCGGAGGCCAATTACCGCGAGATCTTCTCGGCGGTGAACGAGGGGATCTTTATCATCGACCCCTCCGGCGGCCGCATCCTCGACGCGAACGCGAAGGCCTGCGAGATGTACGGGCGCACCGTCGGTGAATTCCGGGAGCTGGACGTGGATGCCCTGGGCGACACCGACCACGGGTATATCCTCGAGGGCGGGAAGGATGTCTTCACCCGGGCGGCCGCCGGCGAGGTGCAGGATTTCGAATGGAGGGCGAAGGACCGGGCCGGCCGGCTTTTCTGGGTGGAGGTGAGCGTGAAGCGGGCGAGCATCGGGGGGGAGGACCGGATCCTCGCGGTGGTGCGGGACATCACCATCCGGAAGCAGACCGAGGATCTCGGGCGGATCCAGCACAAGCTCGCCGAGCACCTCGGCCAGGTGACCGCCGGTGACGCCGCCTTCCAGCTCGCCACCGACGCCCTCGTCCGGATAGAGGGGATCGATGCGAGCTTCGCCTGCACCCTCGATGAGCCCGGCCGCGGCCTCCACCCGGGCCACCTCCACGGCTTCTCCCTCTCGAACCCCCCGAGGCTCTCCTGCACCATGCCCGGGGACCTCGAGCGGGAACTTTCCGGCGGGAAGGCCGTCTTCCTCCACGCTCCGAGCGCGGATCCCCAGATCGCCTCCATCTTCGCCCCCGAGGGCATCCGGGCGATGGCCCTCCTCCCCGTCCTTGCCGACCGGAGGATCCTCGCCGTCCTCGTCGGATGCTCCCGGTCCCTCGACGAGTTCTCCTCCCTCACCCGGAACGGCCTCGAGACCATCGGCCATCAGGTCGGGGTGAACATCGCCCGGATCCGGAGCCAGGAGGCCCTCGGGAAGAGCGAGGCCCTCTACCGGGCGGTGGTGGAGGTCCAGACCGAGATGATCAGCCGGTTCCTCCCCGACGGGACCCACGTCTTTGCGAACGAGGCGTACCTGCGGTTCTACGGGAAGGAACGGGACGAGATCATCGGGAGAAAATTCATCCCCCCCATCCCCGATCCCGAAACCGCCATCGTGAAGAGGCACTTCGCCTCCCTGTCCCGGGAGAACCCGGTCGGGACCATCGAGCACCGGGTGATCCTCCCGACCGGGGAGGTCCGCTGGACCCAGTGGACGGATCGCGCCATCTTCGACGGAGGCGGGTCCCTCGCCGAGTTCCAGTCCGTGGGTCGGGATATCACGGCGACAAAGATGATGGAGGAGGTGGAGAGGAAGGCCTTCTCCCAGATCGAGAAGAACATCGAGCAGCTCGCCATCCTCGGGGACCACATCCGGAACCCCCTCGCGGTCATCGTCGGGATCGCGGACCTGGAAGGGGGGCCGACCTCGGAGGACATCATCAAGCAGGCCCAGATCATCGACCGGATCATCACCCAGCTCGACCGGGGCTGGATCGAGTCAGAGAAGATACGGGAGTTCCTAAAAAGGTCCTCCCGGTGATTCGTCACGCTGCGGCGATTCTCATTTTCACGGTCTCGCGCCTCCACCTGAAGAACGGCATCGCGAGGGTAAAGATTAATGGAATTCCCGGGAAAATGTGATCCCATGCTTGTGATCCACAGGGAGTGCTGCGGCTACTGCGGGGCCTGCGTCTCGGTGTGCCCCGAGGCTGCCCTCGAGCTCGTCGATGCGTATCTTACCGTGAGCGACGACTGTCTCGGCTGCGGGGTCTGCGCCCGGGCCTGCCCGCTCGGTGCCCTGGAGGTGACGGATGAAGAGCCGGTATGACGCGCTCGTCATCGGCGGGGGCCCCGGCGGGGCCATCGCGGCGGGCGATCTCGCCGGGAAGGGCCTCTCGGTCTGCCTCGTGGAGAAACGCCCCGCCATCGGCGCCCCGGTCCGGTGTGCCGAGGGAATCGGGAAGGACATCCTGAAGGAGTTCATCGAGCCCGACGAGCGATGGATCTCGGCGGAGATCCGGGGCGCCCGGATCGTCGCCCCCGACGGGACCGCCATGACCCTCGAGCAGGAGATGGCCGGGTCCAAGGTCGGGTACATCCTGGACCGGAAGGTCTTCGACAGGGAGCTCGTCTGGCAGGCCGCCTGTCAGGGGGCCGAGGTCCACGTGAAGACCCGTGCGACGGGGCCCATCGTCGAGAACGGGGCGGTGAAGGGTGCGGTTCTCGAGACCTGCGGCCAGGCGAGGGAGGTCCGGGCCGACGTGGTCATCGCGGCGGACGGGGTCGAGTCGAAGTTCCCCCGGTGGTGCGGCGTCGACTCCGCCGTTCCCCTGAGGGAGCTCATGAGCTGCGCCCAGTACCTCCTCACCGACATCGATATCGATCCCTTCACCACCGCCTTTTACCTGGGGAACAAGGTCGCCCCCGAGGGGTACGCCTGGGTCTTCCCCAAGGGGGAGAGGACGGCAAACGTGGGTATCGGGATCTCCGCCCGCCGGTCCCGGGACGGGAACCGTGCCCGGGACTACCTGGACCGGTTCGTCGCGGCCCACTTCCCAGAGGGAAAGACCATCGAGTACATCGTCGGGGGCGTCCCGGTCTGCCGGCCCCTCCCCTGCACCGTTGCCGACGGTCTCATGATCATCGGGGATTCAGCCCGGGTGGCCGACCCCATGACGGGCGGCGGGATCTACAACGCGATGCACACGGGCAGGCTTGCCGCCGGCGTCGCCTCGGAGAGTATTTCCGCTGGTGACTGCTCCTCGGCCGCCCTCATGGCCTACGACCAGGCCTGGAGGCACTCGAAGTTCGGGAAGAACCTGGAGCGGAACTACCGGATCAAGGAGTACTTCATCACCCTCTCCGACGAGAAGCTGAACGCCATCGTCCACTCCATCTCGAAGATGAACCTGAAGGACTTCTCGGTCTTCAACCTGGTGAAGGAGCTCATCAGGAGGAACCCGAGGCTCCTCCTCGAGCTGAAGGGCCTCCACGACTCCCTCTCGGCCGACTAGAACCTCTCCCTCTTTTTCCCCAACCGCCAGTATCCTGAAATACCCGGGTGCCCATACCTTCTCCTGTGATCTGCGGCGTGGACGAGGCGGGGAAGGGTGCCGTCCTCGGCCCCCTCGTCGTGGCGGCGGTGGGATGCGGGAGCGAGGAGGAGGCGAGGGCCATCGGGGCCCGGGACTCAAAGACCCTCTCCCCCGGCAGGCGTGAGGAGATCTACCCCGAGATCCTCGCCAGGTTCCGGGTTGCCACGAGGGTCCTCACTCCCGAGAAGATCGATGCCCGGCCCCGGCTTTCCCTGAACACCTGCGTCGCGAGGCTGCACGCCGAGGTGGTGTCAGAGCTGCGACCCGATCTCGCCATCCTGGATGCCTGCGACGTGGATGCAGGGAGGTACCGGAGGACCGTCGCGGGTTTCCTCCCCGCCCCGTGCCGGCTCGTCTCGGAACACGAGGCGGACCGCACGCATCCCGTCGTGGGTGCGGCGAGCATCGTGGCAAAGGTCCTCCGGGACCGGGCCATCGCAGACCTCGCACGGGAACACGGGGAGATCGGGAGCGGGTATCCCTCGGACCCCGCGACCATCGCGTACCTGAGGGAGTACCTGAAGGCCCACCGGTCTCCCCCGCCCTTCGCCCGGCGAAGCTGGGCAACCACACGGGCGCTCGTTTCCGAGCTGTACCAGACCCGCCTGCCCGAATTCTAGTGCCCCGCCCCCCTCGTTCCGAGGCCCGGCCGCCGGTTTCCGGCGTTCCGGAGGGCCCATTCTTTATCTGTACCGGAAACAGAGATCTAGTGTGGACTGGCTGCTACCCGTCGCCCTCCTGGGAATCCTCGCCGCCTACGGGCTGATCGCCTGGTACATCCGCAGGAACAGGATCCGCGAGGATATCATCACCTTCTACGGGCCGGTGATGGCCATAAAGACCTCAAAGGTCGGGTTATTCGACCGGTTCAGGCCGTACGCACGCTTTCTCCGGATCTACGGGTCCGTCGGGATAGCCATGGTGGTCATTGTATCGGTACTGATGACCACCCTGATCCTGGTCCTGTTCCCCCAGGAAGTCGCCCAGCCTCCACAGCCCGAGGGGATCTACAGCCCTCTCAACTGGCTCGTTATCCCCGGTGTGAACCAGTTCATTCCCCTCACCATCCCGGTCATCCTCGCCATCGCCCTCACCATCGCCATCCACGAGTTCGGCCACGGTATCCTCTGCCGTGTCGAGGGGATTCTCGTGAAGAGCATGGGGGTCCTCGTCTTCGTTATCCCCATCGGGTTCTTCGTCGAGCCCGACGAGGAGGAACTCGGGCGGACACCCCCGGTCCCGAAGTCCCGGATGTTCGGGGCCGGGATCGCGAACAACCTGGTGCTCGGGGCTGCCTGCATCGGGATCCTCGTCCTCCTCCTCGGGGCGGTGTCGCCGGTGCCGGGGCCCATCATCTATGCCCTCGCGGGAAATTCCCCGGCGTACAACGCGAGCATACCCCTCGGTTCGGTGATCCAGGCAGTAGACGGCCGGGACGTCACATCGACGGGGGATATCGCGAACATCCTTGCCGGAACAAAACCAGGGGACCCGGTCAGCCTCACGCTGGTCCCGGCCGAAGTGTTGAGGGATCTCCCCCCCGGCGGCCCCCTTCCACCGGGCACTGCCTACCACTTCAACCTGGGATCTGCCCCTGATCGTTCGTACGGGTACATGGGGGTGGACTATTATGCCACCAGCGAGGTCTCCTCCATCCTTAAGGGGTTCGGGTCAGTGAGGGGCCTTCTCGTCTTCACGATCCTCCCCATCGACCTCCTCTACAACCAGGCCCCCCCGCTCCACCTTCTCCTCATCTCCATGCCCGACGAGGCCTTTTTCCGGGTCCCCTTCCCCCTCTTCTGGGGAGTGGTCCACTTCTTCTTCTGGTGCGGATGGTTCAACTTCATGGTGGGGACCTTCAATGCGCTCCCCATGGTCCCCTTCGACGGGGGTTTCATCATGAAGGAGGGGGTGGAGGGTTTTCTCCGCCGGATCGGGAGGCCTCAGCTCGCCGACCGGGTCGTCCTCGCCATCAGCCTCGTCATCCTCGCGTTGATCATCCTCATCGTGACCATCCCCACTATTGCGGGCGTGATGGCGGCCATCAGGCCGGCCGGTTGAAGGGGCCCGGTGGGACCGGGCCCGATGGAAGGATGTGACCCGTTCAGGGAGAAAGTTCTGAAAACTTTCTCCGGGCCCGGAAAAATCCAAAGAAATAGATATATCATTGGTCCATGGAAGAAGTACGAACAGGAGTCTTGCGGTTCGGGGCTCGGGTCAGATGAAGGAGGTACCTAAGAGCAAGCGCTACGCCCTTGGGTGGTACCACGAGGGCGTCACGCATCTCTCCATCCAGGAGTACGAGGAGGCCATGGCCTTCTTCGACAAGGCCCTTTCGGCGGTCCCCGAGCAGCCGGACTTCCTCGTGGGGAAGGGGGACGTCCTCTTTGCCATGGGCCGGTTCGACGAGGCCCTCGCCCAGTACCAGAAGGCCGTCACCCACGACCCCGGGAACTACAAGGCCTGGCTCCAGATCGGGACCACCCTCCTCAAGCTCGAGCGCTTCACCGATGCCGTCGAGGTCTTCCGGAAGCTCCGTTCCATGAACGAGTACGACGGCGAGGTCTGGCTGGGCCTCGGCATCGCCCTCTTTACCCTCGGCCAGAAGATGGAGGCCGGGGACGCCCTCAGGAACGCGATGCGGTTCAAGCCGAACCAGCCGGCCCTGTACTACTTCCTCGCCCTCAACGAGCCGGACGACGAGCAGGCCCTCCGGCTTCTCCTCCGGGGGTACCGGATCGACTCCTCGAACCTGGACATCATCATCGAGCTCGTGAACCGCCTCGTCAACTCGGGGAGAAAGGCCGATGCAGCGGCCTTCTTCCGGAAGGCGAGGGCCATCGATCCCGGTAACCCCCGTGTGAAGGCCCTCGAAGACGTCTGCGCGAAGAAGACGTGAAAATTTCTATTTTATCCCTCATGTTGACTGTTTTCATACTGTAGACGCTCCTGTGGGACTCGCTTCGCTCGCCCCAGCCGCTCTGGCGTCCCCCCAGTCAAGATAGCTAGGCCTCGTCGGGATCCTCATCCACAGGAATCACAAAAGCCTTCATTTCAGATATTCCCGGAAACCGGGGGGTGCCCGTGCGGCGGGGTGGCGTAGCCCCCCGAGAGCACCCCGATAAAAAGAACCGAAATGGCGATATCTCGGTGGGATGCG
>DATGDI010000024.1:0-3896 GCA_035310965.1 Methanomicrobiales archaeon | reverse complement strand
GACCCCTTGATCCTGTCCGTCCCGCTCCCGGTAAGGATCGTCGCTTCGCTCTCGGCTGCTCCCATGGTCTCCGGAGGGTTGATCACCACGACCCCGACCCCGCGGCCGAGCAGATCCCGCGCCGCCACCTCCTCGTCGCGGCCCAGCTTGAAGGCGATGGCGGCTGGGTGGTGGGCGGAAAGGACCTCGTCGAGGAGCTTGGGAAGGGGGTCCAGCCGGAGGTTCACCGCTGCGCCGCTCCGGATTTTTCCCTCCACCCGCCGGGGGGAGAAGTCGGAGACGGCCGCCGCCGAGACATAAATGTCGGCCCCCTCTTCCCCGAAGACACGGAGGACGGCACCCCGCATCTCCGCGGCATCCCGGGCCGGGATATTCCTCACGCAGGGAAGGGTCGCCTGGTGGACCACTGTGACATCCGCCCCGAGCCTGTACGCCTCGAGGGCCATCTCCCTCCCCATCTTTCCCGTCGACCGGGTGGTGAGGACCCGCACGTCGTCCACGGGCTCGGCGCAGGGCCCGCTCGTGACGAGCACTCGTTTCCCGCGGAGAGCCCCCCCCATGAGGGCTCGTTCGACGTGGAGAACGATGGTCTCGGGTGCGGCGAGCTTCGCCTTCTCCTCTTCCATGCGGGGCCCGATCACGTCCACACCCCAGCCCGCCAGGGTCTTCAGGTGCCCGGTTACGGCGGGGTGCCGGTACATGGAGGCATGCATCGCGGGGGCGATGACGACCGGCATCCCCCTCCCGATAGCCGTCGAGGCAAAGGACGTCACCGGAGTATCGTCAATCCCGAGGGCCATCTTCGCAAGGGTGTTCGCCGTGCAGGGCGCGACGAGGAGGAGGTCGGCCTTTCCCCCCTCGCCGCAGTACTCCACGTGTTCGACCATGCCCGAGAGGGCGGTGAGGGCAGGGCGGCCGCATGCGTAGGTGACCGCATCCGGATGAATGATACGGGCGGCGGCCGGGGTCATGACAGGCTGTATCTCGGCACCACGCCTGCGCAGGGCGTGGGCGAGGCCCACCACCTCCACGGCCGCGATGGATCCGGTCACCCCCAGGGCGATGACCCTTCCCTCGAGGGTTCTCCGGGTCACGAGAGCGTCACGTCCTGCACCATATGCCATGTATGGGGAGCATAACTCTTTACCCTTCGCGTGGTGACGGCCGCGGAAAAACCAGCCTCCCGGGCGAGATCTCCTATCCGTCCGGTCTCGTCACGAAGGGTGTGGATGTGGAGGACGGACCCACTCCGTGCATGGGCGAGGGCATCCGTGAGACAGGGCAGGGCATCGAAGTGACCCAGGATAAACCGGTCGTACATCCCCCGGAGCAGGTCCCTGCAGTCCCCGCACCCTGCATCGACCCGGTCCTCCACCCTGTTTGCCCTGATGTTCCGGACGAGGTAGCCATGGGCAACGGGGGAGATTTCCATTGCGTGAACATGGAATCCCGCTCTCGCAAGGGGGATGGTGAAGTACCCGATCCCTGCGAAAAGATCCGCGATCCTTTCGGCCCTCCCCGAACCGGCGGCGAGCTCCGCGACCCGCCGGCGTTCGGTGAGGTTTCCCATGGCATACATGACCCGGGCCGGGTCGAGGAGAAAACGGCACCCGGATTCCGTGTGGCAGACCTCCCCGGCGGTACCATGAAGGGTCTCCACCACGGGCCTTCGCTCGATCCCCCGAATCGCCCGGACCCAGAGGACGCCCCTCGGTTTTCCCCACCCGACGATCTCCCCGAG
Organism: Methanomicrobiales archaeon; assembly: GCA_035310965.1. Classification (GTDB taxonomy): domain Archaea; phylum Halobacteriota; class Methanomicrobia; order Methanomicrobiales; family JACTUA01; genus JACTUA01. The sequence continues at coordinate 2,155 of DATGDI010000024.1, read as the reverse complement.
CTCCTCCTGCGTCGGGCGTTTCCCGTGGACGAGGATGAGATCGCCCAGCCGCTGGTACCCCCGCCCCCGGTAGGGTTTCCGCTCGGGAATGACCAGGTCATGGGGTTCCCCCTCCCTCACCGGGACGTACGCCACTCCATCCTGGACGACAGGTCTCCTGGACGGGTCGACCCAGGCCTGCCCGGCGATGGCCGATAGATCGGAGAACCTGATCGTCCTGACCCGCATCCCTCACCCCACGACGACGAGCCGGCCCAGGGACCGGTCGGGGATGACCAGCACCTCGGATCCGGCCTTCGCCTTTAGCCAGCCTGGCATCCGGACCTCCCTCGAGGTGAAGTCCTCGGGATCGATGATGCCCGCCACCCCCTCCTCAAGGTAGGCGACGAGTGCAGGCAGGGAGTCCCTCACGTTCCCGATGACCCGGTACGGCGCATCGGGCGGGACGGTCGCGAGGGATCCGGTCGCGAGCTGGAAGACCTTCAGCTGCCGCTTCCCGGTCTCACGGACCTCCAGGTACTCCCCGTCCACCTCGACCACGTCCCCCCTCTGGAGGCGGGGGAGCCTCACGGAGTACGTGATCCGAAAGAGGCGCTTCCCGTCCTTTTCCCCGACGAGTTTCGGGTGGACCGTGTACCTTCCTCCGAGGGCGCCGGTGACCTCCCGGGCGATCTGATCTCCCATGGCGTTCTGGCCGACCACGATGTCCAGGCCCTCCTCGTCGGTCATCCGGGAGATGAAGGAGAGGCGGGATCCCCCGGCCTGGAGCCGCTCCTCCACCTCGAAGGCGATCCGGGCTGCCACCTCCTGCTCGTGGGGGGTAAGGGCCCGCCCGTCGGCACGGACCTGGATCACCCCCTCGAAGTACCCGCCGGAGATCCTGCTGCACCGGTCGCAGGTCTCCCCCCTCCACACGATCTCGATGCGGGCCTCGTCCTCCACGGGAACCCCGAAGAGGTTCGCCCTCACCCGGACCGCTGCTTCGGTGCGGTTCGGGCTCCGCTCCCGGGAGGTCACCCGGAACTCCGGGTCCCTCGCCTCGGGAACGAGCCTTACCGCCTGGACGGCCAGCTCCCCCGCGAGCTCCTCCCGGGACACGGGAGTTTCCTGCCAGATCGCCCCCGTCCTCCGGGACCCGCAGGTCGGGCAGGTGATGGCCTCGACCCGGGGGGCCGCCTCCATCCACCGGGTGCGTCCGGCCCGGCATTTGCCGCAGAGACCCCCCGCCGAGGGCTCGCCGCAGAGGGGGCAGAAGGATTCCCGGATGCTCATGTCCTTAGACCCTGAAGACCTGGGCGTGGGGTACGCCGCCAATAAGGACCACGCAACCCCGGTCCACCGCCCCGCAGGCGACGGCGATCTCGATGACCCGGCGGCCGAAGAGGTTCGCGTTCGAGGCGGTGGCGAGGGCAGCCCGCACCCGCTCCTCGTCGGCAGGAGTATTCCCGTAGAAGGCCTCGGAGATGTGCACCTCAACCTCGCGGTGGACCAGGGTCGTGTTCAGGAGCTCCCGGTCGCATACCGCCACGATCTCGCCGTCCGGGGTCCGGTGGACCTTCAGGAACATCACGTACTTCTGCACCCCGGCAGGTAAAAAAGGTGTACTGCCCCCGCCGCGGGTGAAAAAGGTGCCCCGCACCCGGATCCCCTCAGGTGCCCCTGCCTGTGGACCTAGGGAGAGAGAATCTCCACCCCGTAGGTCCGGGACGGCACTTCCGCGTGGATCCGGTGTGCAGCCTCCTCGGAGAGCTCCCCCGATTCGAGGAGCCGGCGGGTGAACCTGGGGACCGATTTCGGCCCGATGACGGACCCGGGCCGGGAGTTCTCGTCCATGAAGTCGCTCTCCATCATGAAGCCCCGACCCTCCCTCGCGAGGGCGGGAATGGCCTCGTGCCGGGCGATGAGGGAAGGGACGAGGGGGGTTTCGGGGGTCGCGAAGTGCTTCACCACCTTTTCCGGTGAAAGGCCTGCCTCCCGGGCCATCTCCGCCACGTCGGCGCAGGGACCTCCCTCTGCATGGATCTGAAGGGCACAGCCGTTGTCCCGCGCAAGCGCCAGGGCATGGAGGAGGATCCGGTTCGACGCCCCGAGAACCTCGACCGGTACCTCGTAGTGGGGCCGGCCGCTCTTCAGGGCAACCGCATCCCCCCGGGCG
>DATGDI010000023.1:0-12766 GCA_035310965.1 Methanomicrobiales archaeon | reverse complement strand
TATGAATAAAAGGGCTGGGGTGAGCATCTAAGATGGCGACCTACGGAATCTGCCATGTGAAAACAGGGTTTGGCACCTCGAAACCTGAGTGGCGGCACGACGTATAAAGTTGGGGGGTGAGCCAGATGTGCGGGATCGCGGGGATCTTCAACCAGAACAATGGAACTGTCGACAAGTCGCTCCTGGAGGCAATGTCCGACCGGATCAGGCACCGCGGCCCGGACGGGGGCGGTATACACCTGGACGGGTCAATAGGGCTCGCCCACAGACGCCTAGCCATCATCGATCTCACCGATGCAGCAGAGCAACCCATGACAAACGAGGATGGGGCGCTCTGGCTCGTCTATAACGGGGAAATCTATAACTACCTCGAACTGAGGGAGGAACTCGCTGGGAGGGGTCATACCTTCCGGTCTCAGGGGGATAGCGAGGTGGTGCTCCATGCCTACGAGGAATGGGGCAAGGACTGTCTGGCACGATTCAATGGCATGTGGGCCTTTGCCCTGTGGGACTCGCGGAGGAGTGAGCTCTTCTGCGCCAGGGACCGGTTCGGTATCAAACCATTCTACTACGCGATCGTCGGTGATACGCTCCTCTTCGCATCTGAGATCAAGGCACTTCTGGCACACCCGGGGGTGGGCAAGAAGCCAGACGACCGGCTCCTCTCGACCTTCCTGGCATGGGGTGTCCTCGATCACACGGGGGGGACGATGTTCGAGGGTATTCACCAGCTCCAACCGGCCCACAGGATTACCTTCGGCCGGGCGGGGGGTGTTCCGGAGAAGTACTGGGATCTCACCATGAACCCCGAGCCGGGCCGGCCAGGGCCAATACAGGATGAGGAAGCCGCCCACGCGTTCCAGGGTACGCTCACGGACGCCATCCGGATCCACCTGAGAAGCGATGTGCCGGTCGGCACCTGCCTCTCCGGTGGCGTCGACTCATCCACCATCGCGATCATCATCAACCGGCTGATCAGGGCAGAGCATCCCCGGAGCATCGGGAACTGGCAGAAGACCTTTTCCATAATCTTCTCGGACATCAGGTTCAGCGAGGAACGTTTCATTGATGAGGTGGTGGCCGCATCCGGGGTGGACTCAAGAAAGGCAGCCATCGGGCCCCGGGAGATCCTCGAAGATCTCCAGAGGTTGCTCTGGATGCAGGACGAGCCATTTGGCTCTCTCTCCATCGCCGCCCAGTACCAGGTAATGAAGCTCGCATCAAAATCGGTGAAGGTAGTCCTCGATGGTCAGGGAGCGGATGAGCAGCTCGGGGGCTATCTCGCCTACCAGGGCAGCTACATCGTCGGCCTCGTCAGGGGCCTTCACCTCCTCACCGCCCTTCGCGAACTGGTGGGAGGCCTCCGCATTCACGGCCCATTCTTTCTTGGGGCCGTCGCTCAGATTCTCATTCGGAAACAGAGGCGATCCACCCTCCGTGGAGAGATCCCCGTGGTCTCACGATACGGGGGGAGTCTGGATGAAGCCCTGAAACGGGAGATCCTCGAAACCAATCTCACGGGTCTCCTCCACTGGGAGGACAGGAACTCCATGGCCTTCTCCATCGAGGCGAGAGTACCCTTTTTGGATCAACAGGTCGCCGAGTTTCTGGCTGTCCTGCCCCTCTCGCAGAAGATCCGGAAGGGGGTTACGAAGTACGTCCTCAGGAAAGCCATCAAGGGCCTCGTTCCGGAGCCCGTGAGATGCAGGATGGATAAAATGGGCTTCGTCACCCCGGAGGAGGTCTGGATGAAAAACGAGCTCCACCAGTTCGTCTCCGAGGTCTTATCGTCTGCAGGTTTCCGGGCGCGGAAGTACTGGGATGCAGACCGGGTCATCGCGAGTTACACGGAGTTCGTCAAGGGGGGATCTCCGTATTCCATGGAGTTCTGGCGAATCATCTGTACCGAACTCTGGCTCAGGATGATGTTCGACGCAAGGGGGGAAAGCAAAGATGCGCTGGCCTGAAGATTTCTTCTGGGAGGAGTGGCTCTTCATCGGTGGCGTTGTTCTCGTGCTGGCCCTTCTTTTCATAGCCGGTATCGTGACGAGGGGGTGGGTTACCATAACCGGGGCATCGATTCTCCTCGCAGGCGGAGCGGTAGCTTTGGCAGTCGCGCTATCACGAACACGTCTGCCAGCCTATAACGATCCAGGAATGGAAGAACTGGTATTCCTTATCTCTGTTCTTGGAGTATTCGGGCTCGTATTCGGTGCGGGGGTTGCGGTGGGGACATGGCTCTATCAATGATCGAGCAGATTACAGCCTGACCGGGCCCGCGTCGGGAGGGGGGGTGCTCAACACCTCCTTCAACCTCCACGGAGAGCCGATGGTCTTCCATCCCGCGGATGCCCTCCACACCTGGCTCTCCAGCGGGGTCGACTCCTTGATCATGGAAAGCTTCGTGATCACCCGGTGATCCGCTTCGTCGTGCTCTCCCAGATACGGGTCTCGGTCGGCAGGCGGAGGAGGCCGACGAGGAGGTAGAACTGGTTCAGGACGAGGGCGACAGCGAAGTTCCTTCTCCAGGCGACCGTCACCAGGGCGAAGACCGCGACGAGGATGAGGAAGAGGGCCGGCGAGAGGAGGAGAACTCCGGCCCCGAAGAGGAACAGGGCCGCGAAGAAGAGGGCGGGGGATACCACGTACATGAAGATCCGGAGCGGGTAGAAGTACCGCGAAAAGGGGCGATCGTGTCCCAGGAGGTCGAGGTTTGCCAGGGTAGCCTCGATCAGCCTCTTCGCGCGACGGGTCTTCTGGCGATACTGGGCGGAAAAATCCGGCGGGATGTACTCATAGACGACGGCACGGATCTCGTACACCGCCCGGTACCCCCTCCGGATGGCCTCGAAGGCGGTATTCGCATCATCGGATCCCTTCTTATCCTCGATGCGGTTCACCCGGTCCTTCCTGAAGGCCACGAGGGCCCCGTTGAAGGTATAGGTGGAGTCGATCCGGCTCTCCCATTCGCACATCCTCCCGAAGAAATTCCGATACACGGACTCAAACGCGGTCGTGCTCGTCCCGCTGGGAAAGGGGCGGAGATCCCCGCACACCGCGACGATATCATCATCGCTCACGAGCCGGGTCACCACCCGGACCAGGGCGTCCGGCTCGAAGAAGACGTCGGCATCGGTGGTCACGATGATGGGATGGGACGCCATGGGGATGGCCCGGTTGTACGACCTGTTCGTCCCGAGCCTCTCCGGGTTCCGGATGACCCGGTGGCGAAAACCGGATCCCCCGAGGGATTCGGCGGCCACCCGGGCCGTCTGATCGCCCGAGAAATCGTCGATGAGGATAATTTCCACCTTCTCCTTCGGGTACGTGGATTCCATCAGGTTTCGCACCCGGGCGGGGAGGATCTGCTCCTCGTTGTATGCGGACAGGATCAGGGTGATGGGAGGAAGATCCCCCGGAGGTTCCCGAGGGTCCGGCGGTTTCTCCAGGGATGTACCGACAAGATAGATGATGTGGGGAAGAAGGGAAAAGAAAAAAAGGGCGATTCCCAGGTACACCAGCATGATCATAGCTCTCCCCTGCCGGTATAAATCGTTGCGGAGGGCCCCGTTTCCCAGGGAAATTATTATCGATCCCCCATGGCAAGCTGTAAATGAACGGGATGCCTGGAAAACGACTTGCGGAAAGGTTTAACGGGCTGATCAGTGCGGGGGACCTCCGGATCGGGGTCATCGGCCTCGGATATGTCGGTCTTCCTCTCGCCCTGAGCTTCTCGAAGAAGTTCCCGGTGGTCGGGTACGACGTCAGCCGGGAGAAGGTCGGGATGATCAACCGGGGTGAAACTCCCATCGTGTACATTGACCCCGGAGAGATCAGGGCTGCCACCGCCAGATCCTTCACGGCCTCCACCGATCCGGGAAGTCTAGCGGTCTGCGACGCGATCCTCATCTGCGTCCCGACACCTCTGACGAGCGAACGGGAGCCTGACCTGAGCTATGTGAAGAGCGCCTGTATGACCATCGCGGGCATCCTCCGTCCCGGGATGTTTGTGATCCTCGAGAGCACCACCTACCCGGGAACCACCGAGGAGGTGGTCATCCCGATCCTCGAGGGAACCGGCCTGAAAGCGGGATCCGACTTCGGGGTTGCCTATTCCCCGGAGCGGATCGATCCGGGGAACACGAAGTTCCGGCTGGAGGAAATTCCCAAGGTGGTCGGCGGTATCACCCCGGAATGCACCGGAATTGCCGCCTCCATCTACGAGACGGTCATCCCGGAGGTTATCCGGGTACGCGATCCCAGGTCGGCCGAGGCAACGAAGATGGTGGAAAACATCTTCCGGAACGTGAACATCGCCCTCGTGAATGAACTGGCCCTCATCTTCGAGCACATGGGGATCGATACCTGGGAGGTGATCCGTGCGGCCTCCTCGAAGCCCTACGGATTCATGACCTTTTACCCGGGTCCCGGGGTCGGGGGCCACTGTATTCCTCTCGACCCGTACTACATGGCCTACAAGGCAAAGCGGTGCGGGTTTATCCCCCGGTTCATCGAGACGTCGGGAGAAATAAATGACTTCATGCGGATCCACGTGGTAAACCTCGTGGACCGCGGTCTCCGCGAGGCGAACCGGACGGTGGCGGGGGCCAGGATCGCCCTCGTCGGCCTTGCCTACAAGAAGAACATCGATGACGTGAGGGAATCTCCCTCCCTCCGGATCCTGGAGGAGCTGATCACCCTGGGGGCGGAGGTGAGGGTGTTTGACCCCTTTGTCGAGGCTGTCACGGTTCAGGGCAGGGAGTTCCGTTCCTCAGGATCCCTCGAGGACGTCCTCTCCGGGTCGGATTGCGCGGTTTTCGCGGTGGATCACGACGGGTTCAGGGAAAGGAAGATCGAGGATCTGGCCCGGCTCATGAGAACCCCCGTTGTCATCGACTGCCGGGACATGTTCGAAAGGGTGCCCGGTATCATCTATCACGGGATCGGAAAGCCCTGAACGGGGACGACCCCCATCCGGACCCTGTCAGCCGGGGCGAATGAATCAGCTCCGCAGGGAGCCTCCTCAGTCCTCTTCCGGGAGGTCCCGGATCCGGGCCGGGGAACCGATGGCGAGCTTGCAGGAGGGGACATCGGAGGTGACGACCGCCCCCGCCGCAACGCATGCCCCTTCCCCGATGACGATGCCGGAAAGGATCGTCGCGTTCGCCCCGATGATCGACCGGTCCGAGAGGACCGGGCCTTTGAGCTCGGGCCCGCCAAAAGGAGGGTACCGGTCGTTCGTGAGGACCGCGTGGGGGCCGATGAAGACACCGTTTCCGATGGTGGTGTTCACCGGGATGAAGACGAGGGACTGGATCCGGACATCGTCTCCGATTTCGGTGGTTCCCTCGATTACTGTCCCGGTACCTATCGCAACCCTGTCCCCGATCCGGGTCCCTTCCCGGATCAGCACGTTGTGGCCGCAGGTGAAATCGTCGCCGATCTCGACGTCGCAATACATGGTGGTCCCCGGGCAGAGGAAGGCATTCCTCCCGATCACCGTGCCCCTGAAGCTCTCGCAGCCGATCCGGTCCCTGGAAGGGAACCCGAGGGTCACGGGCTCAAAGATCCTGGCGTTGGGCCCGAGGGTGTTCCTGCCGTACTCGATCATTCGACGGTCACGCTCTTTGCGAGGTTCCGGGGGCGGTCGATGTCGGTGTCCAGGCTCTTTGCGGTGTGGTAGGCCAGGAGCTGGAGGAGGACCGAGGTTGTGAGGACCTGGACCCAGGCCCCCTCCCCCGTGACCGGAAGGAAGACGTCGACGATGTCCCCGAGATCCCGGTCACCGGGAAGGCCGATGCCTATGACCGGCGCCCCCCTTGCCTTGATCTCCTTGATGTTCGAGATCATGGCCCGGTAGGTGGGTCCCGGGAGGCAGATGGCGATGGCAGGGGTTTCCGGCGTGAGGAGGGCAAAGGGGCCGTGCTTCAGCTCACCGGCGGCGTACCCCTCGGCATGGATGTAGGAGATCTCCTTCATCTTCAGGGCGCCCTCCAGGGCGACCGGGTAGAAGGGACCCCGGCCGATGAAGAACAGGGAGCGTGCCTCCCGGCAGAGGGTGACGGCCTCCCCCACGTCCGCCTGGAGGGTATCGCCGATGGCGAGGTGGGCCGAGGCGATGGACCCCGCGAGCCTGCCTCCCCCGAGACGGTCTGCCACCGAAAGGAAGACCGCGAGCTGGGAGATGAAGGACTTGGTTGCGGCCACCCCGACCTCGGGCCCCGCCCGGGTGTAGATGGCCGAGTCCGCGAGCCGGGTCACCGAGGACCCGACGACGTTCGTGAGGGCGACGGCCGGGCAGTTCCGTGACTTCGCGGCCCGGACGGCCCAGAGGGTGTCGGCGGTCTCCCCGGACTGGGTCACGGCGAGGACCGGGTTCCGGGACGGCGGGACGGCGTACCTGAACTCCGATGCCTGCTCCACCCGGACTGGAATCCCGGCGCACTCCTCGAGGAGGTACTTCGCGATGAGCCCCGCGTGGTAGGAGGTGCCACAGGCCACGATGGTGAGGGCGGGGGTTTCCCGGAGGAGATCCACGAGGGGAGTGGGATCCGCGGTCCGGGCCGTCTCGTAGAAGACCCGGGGCTCTTCATAGATCTCCTTCAGCATGTAGTGCTCAAAGCCGCCCTTTCTCACGTCATCTGCGCACCAGTTCACGAGCTCGACCGGCCGCTCGATGGCCTCGCCTCCGTGCCGGATCTCGGCCCCCTGGGGTGTGATGGAGATGACGTCCCCGTCCTCGGGGAAGACGACCCGCTCGGTGTACTCGAGGAGCGGGGTCATGTCCGAGGCGGCGAGGGTCTCCCCGTCCCCGAGGCCGAGGACGAGGGGGCTCGCGCACCGGGCGGCCACGATACGCCTGTCCCCCTCGGCGACCGCGAGGATGGCGTACGAGCCCTCGAGGGACCCGACCGTTGCCTCCACCGCGGCGAGGAGGTCCCCTTCATACTTCTCCTCGATGAGGTGGGCGATGACCTCGGTGTCCGTCTCTGACCGGAACCGGTGCCCTTTCTTCTCGAGGCGCTTCCGGAGGGATGCATAATTCTCGATGATTCCGTTGTGGACCACCGCGATCCGGCCCGTGCAGTCGGTGTGGGGATGGGCGTTCACATCGCTCGGCTCCCCGTGGGTGGCCCACCGGGTGTGCCCGATGCCGAGGGTGCCCTTCATCGCCCGGGTGTCCGGGAGGCTCGCCGGGATCTTCCCGCACCGCTTGTAGAGATCCAGGTGGGATCCCAGGGTCGCGACCCCGAAGGAGTCATAGCCCCGGTACTCGAGGCGCCGGAGCCCGTCGATGATGAGGGGGGCGGCCCTCCGCCGCCCCGCGTACCCCACGATCCCGCACATCTCACATCACCAGGGTGTTGTCCGGGAGGATCTGGGTAACCGTCCGCCCTTCCCGGATCTCCACCCCGTTCCCGACGATGCAGCTCCGGAAGACCGTGAAGGGGGCGGCCGTCACCCGGTCACCGAGGACGGCCCCGAACTCCGCCTTCACCACCTTCCCCTCGATGGGGAGATGGGAAGGGGCAGGGAGGGTGGTTGCATGATCCGCGATCCTGCACCCCTCCCCGATGACCGCGTCCCGGATCCGGGAGTGGGACCCGACGAAGGTGTCATCCATGACGAGGGAATTGCCGATGACCGTGAAGGGCTCGATGGTGACCCGGGAACCGATGGAGGTGCCGGGGAGGATGCAGGTCCCCGGCCCGATCTCGCAATCCTCCCCGATGACGACCGGACCCGTGATGGTGGAATTCGGCCCGAGGGCCGTCCCGGTGCCCACCGAAACGATGCCGGAAAAGGTGATGTTCCCCGACATTTTCCCCGCCTTTCTCGGGGTGATGTGCGAGAGGAGGCTCCGGTTCATCCGGAGCAGGTCCCAGGGGTAGATGGCATCCTGCCAGTCGCCGGCCATGACCGCCTTCATCCTCATCCCCTTCCGGATGAGCCCCATGACCGCGTCGGGCATCTCGTTCTTCGTAAGGGAGCGGAGGGTCTCCCGGGGGAGGGAGAGGATTCCCGTGCTCACCGTCTGGGTAGCCGCCTCTGCCGGTTTCTCCTGGATGTCGGCGATACACCCGTTCTTCACGACGACCACCCCGAAGTTGGAGGGGCTCGGGTGGTCCTTCACGAGCATGGCACAGTGCTCGCCCCGGATCGCCGCGATGGAGTCGGCATCGATGTAATTGTCCCCGGGGAGGACCAGGAAATCGTCGCTGATCTCGGGGGCGGCGGCCCGGAGGGCGTGGGCGGTCCCGAGCTGCTTCTCCTGCACCACCACCGTGACCGGGATGTCGAGGCCGTTCAGGAACCGCTGGACGTACTCCCGCCGGTAGCCGACCACGACAACGATGTCCCGGATGCCGTTTGCGAGGAGGGCATCGATGACATGCTCGATGATGGGCCGGTTCGCCACCGGTATCATCGCCTTGGGTTTGCCGCCGGTGAGGGGCCGGAGCCTCGTCCCCTCGCCCGCCGCGAGTATCACCGCCTGCATGGGTTCACCTCATCTCCGTTCCGTCCATGATGCAGCCGTGGATGTACGACTGGGGGGCGAAGCTGCAGCCGCTCCCCACGACCGTCCCGGCGTTCAGGGAGCAGTTGATGCCGAAGGAGACCCCGTCCCCGACGACGGCACCGAACTTCAGCCTGCCCGTGTCCCGGCCGCAGGCCTGCACCGGTTTCCGGTCGTTCCTGAGGTTCGCGATCTTCGTCCCCGCCCCGAGGTTACAGGAAGAGCCGATGATGCTGTCCCCCACGTAGTTGAGGTGGGGAACCTTCGTCCCGGCGAGGATGACGGAGTTCTTCACCTCGGACCCGTGCCCGATGTGGCAGTCGTTCCCGACGGAGGTCGCCCCCCGGATATAGGCGTGGGGGCCGATCCGGCAGTCCCTCCCGATGATGCAGGGACCCTCGATGACGGTGCCGGTCCGGATGACCGACCCGGGCCCCACCGCCACGTCCCCGTCGAGCACCGCGCCGGGCTCCACGGTTCCCTCCCTCCCGAAGTCCCGGTCGGAGAGGAGCATCTCGTTCGCGGAGAGGAGGTCCCAGGGGTAGCCCACGTCGAGCCAGAAGGAGAGGGGATATCCCGCGAGTTTCTCCTCGCGGATGAGGGCCGAGAGGGCGTCGGTGATCTCGTACTCCCCCCGTTCCGACGGGCCGATGGATCCGAGGAGCCCGAAGATCTCCGGGTCGAGAAGATAGGCCCCTGCATTCACCAGGTCCCCCCGGGGGTTCGGGACCTTCTCGGCAAGATCGAGGACCCGGTCGCCCTCCATCCTCACGGTCCCGAAGTCCTGCGGACGGGCGGAGCGGGAGACGCCCATGACCGGCGGTTCGTGGCCGACCAGGGCGCGGAGATCGCCTGACCGGGTCACCAGGTCGCCGTTCAGGAGGAGGAAGGGGCCGGTGACCAGCCCCTCGCATGCCCGCAGGGCATCGCCGGTCCCGAGCTGGCGCCGCTGGGTGGCATACCGGATCCTGACCCCCAGGCGCTCCCCGTTCCCGAAGCAGGATCGGACCTCCCTCTCCCGGTACCCGACCACGAGGATGAACTCCGTGATCCCCGCATCCCGGGCGGCGACGATGAGGTGCTCGAGAATGGGCCGGTTTGCGAGGGGAAGCATCACCTTCGGCCGGTTCGCTGTCAGGGGGCGCATGCGCCGGCCTTCACCGGCCGCGAGCACCACGCATTCCATGAAAAGTACTCGCCCCGCCGGTTTAAGCACTTTCCGCCCGAGAGAGCATCGCCCGGGCCTTTCCGGCCAGCTTCTTCGTGGCCGCCCTGGTCTTCCCCTCCGTGGTGATCCGGACCTTTGGCTCGGTCCCGCTCGCCCGGATGAGGAACCACCCGTCCTCCTCCTCCCGGCGGATCCCGTCCGTGGGGGACTCCGCCCCGAGGCGCCGGAGCACTTCCCCGGAGTCGGCGCACGGCATGGACTCCCGGAGGATGGGGTACCGGGGAATCCCGTCGAGCTCCTTCGCGAGGTCCCCCTCGGAGGCCATCTCGCAGAGGAGGGCGGCCGCGTAGATCCCGTCGGGGCAGAGGGAGTGGCCCGGGAAGATCCACGCGCCCGACGGCTCGCCCCCGAAGTCCCCCCATTCCCGGAGCCGGGCCGAGACGTACGTGTCGCCGACAGAAGTTCGCTCTACCTCGGCGATGTCATCGACGACCATGGAGGCATCGGAGGTGGTGACGACCCGCTTCGCACCAAGGTAGCGGGCGAAGAGGACGAGGAGCCGGTCACCGTCGATGAACCTCCCCCTCCCGTCGAAGGCCATCATCCGGTCGGCGTCCCCGTCATGGACCACCCCGCAATCCGCCGATCCCGCCCTCACCATCTCCGCCACGTACCCGAGCCCCGCCTCGGCCGGTTCAGAGGGCCGGGCGAAGTGTCCCCCCGTATGGCAGTTGAGGGGGAGGGTGGCGACTCCCATGCGGGAGAGGAGTTCCGGGGTAATGACGGAACCCGCCCCGTTCCCGCAGTCGATCACCACGCTCAGATCACCGGAGACCTCCCTCCGGTCCAGGATGGCGCTCATGTGCCCGGTGACGAGGTCGGCCTCCTCCAGGTCACCCTGGCACTCCCAGTTTTTCCTCTGGAGAGCCCCCATCCTTCCCTCGATTTCCTCCTGCTGCGGGGGAGCGAGGGACGAACCATCGGGGTTGAAGACCTTCAGGCCGTTGTACTCCTCGGGGTTGTGGGAGGCGGTGATCATGAGTCCCGCATCCCGGGTCCGGGCGGCAAAGGCGACGGTGGGGGTGGGAGCAATTCCCCCGAAGGTGACCCGGGCTCCCCCCGAAAGGAGCCCCGCGATGGCGGCCTCCGTGAGGACCGGGCTCGTGGTACGGGTGTCCATCCCCACCGCCACCTCCTCCGCGGTTGCGGCGAGGGCCGAGCCGAGGGACAGCGCGAGTTCCGCGAGAGAGAGGTCATAGCGCCGCCTGATCCCCGATGAGCCGAAGAGCATCAGGTACCATTTCCCCTTATGTGTTATAGGTTTTTCAGCACCCGTCACGGGACCGGAATTGGATCAATGGCTTTGGGGCCCTTGGGATCAGTGGCAACGGGGGCGAATTGGATCAGCGCCCGTGGGCCGGACTGGATCAGCGGCCGTACGGACACCAGTGGGGCAGATTGAGGAGGGAGGCCACCCCCTCGGTGGACGGCCCGAGGAGGAGCATCCCGTCTTTCGGGGACCTGTCCCTCAGCCCATCCCCCGTTTCCTGGACGAGCGTCTCCCCGGTGAGCACCAGAATCTCCGCATCGCCCGGATTCCCGGCTGCGAGGGGTGCCAGATCCCGGGAGAGGACCGGAATATCGACCGGCGTGTAGATCCTCCTCCCCCCGATCTCCTCCCCGAGCTCCTTCAGGCACGCCTCATAGGAGGCGGGGTCGCAGGCATGGAGCTTCCGGGCGAGGCAGAGGAAGCCCGTGACGGCATTCACGATACCGAGGGCGGCGGTCCGCTGCTCCGGCGCCGCGAGGTCCCGGCCGAAGAGGGAGGAGAGCCGGGTCTCGGTCTGGACCGGGGAACCCGTCACGATGTGGGTGGTCCGCCCGCCGAAGGATGCCTCGAGGGAGGCACCCCTCTCGTACTGGCACCGGGGGGCATCGGGCCTGCGCCGGACGGTGGCAATCCCGTCCTCGCAGCCGCTCCCCTGGACGGTGTCCTCAAGAAGCATCACTGCCTCGAGGAGAAGGGTCATGCCGATCCCCCCTCTCTGATGAGGATCACCCGGACCGGGGATCCGTCCAGACCCTCGAGCCTGAGGGGGAGGGCCACCATGAGGTACTCACCGGCAGGGGCGGCGGAGAGGTCGAGGAGCTCGAGGATGGGGATCCCCCTTTCCAGGAATTCCCGGTGCACCATGCCTTCCCCGAACGCCTCGATGGAAGGGGAATCGATTCCCACTACCCGGGGGGCTGCCCCGGCAAGGAGGATGGCCGCCTCAGGGGTGAGGTGGGGAAACTCGGTTCCGAAGGACCTGGCTCCGGAGGCCCGGGTCCTGAAGAGGACTCCTCTCCCCTTTGGAAGCCTACCCGGAAGGTCCTCCGCGGTGATGGCATCCCCCGTATCCTGCAGGTCCAGGACGGTCACCTTTCCCACAAGCCTCTCGAGGGGAATCCGGTCCACGGTCGTCCCCCCATCAAGGGTATGGGAGGGTGCATCCAGGTGGGTCCCCGTGTGAGTGGTGAGCTGGAGATCGGTGACAGTAAATCCGTCCAGCTCCCTCCTCCGGAAGATGGGTCTTTCGCTCCCGGGGTAAAGGGGAACCTCGAGGCCGAGGGGACGGGTGATATCGAGGATGAGGTTATCCGGCATCCTCTTTCCACCCGTACTCCCCGATGAGGGGCACGAAGACGACCCCCCCGTGGGACTCCCTCCGGATCTTCTCTCCCTCGTGGACGATCCGCACCAGCTCCTGGATCCCGTGCGGGCCGACGGGTGCAACGAGCCGGCCCCCGTCGGCGAGCTGCCCGATGAGGGGCGGGGGGACCTCCGGAGTACCTGCGGTGACGAGGATCCCCTGGTAGGGGGCCCTCTGGGAATACCCGAGGGTACCGTCCCCTCCCACTACCTCCACCCGGCGGCACCCCGCCACCGAGAGGTTCCGCCTCGCCTGGGCGGCCACGGAGGGGATGCGTTCGACGGAGATAACCTCGGAGGCGAGCTCCGAGAGGATCGCCGCCTGGTACCCGCTGCCGGCACCGATCTCCAGGACCCGGTCCCCGGCGCGGGGGTCAAGGAGGTCGGT
>DATGDI010000022.1:0-5459 GCA_035310965.1 Methanomicrobiales archaeon | reverse complement strand
GACAACCTCCAGACCCGGTTCCTGGTGAATGATGTCTGCGTGAAACACCAGATCCCCTGGATCTATGCCGGCGCGGTGGGAACCTCGGGTATGGTGATGCCCATCGTTCCGGGCCGGACACCGTGCCTCAGGTGCCTCCTCCAGTCCATGCCCGGTCCGGGGGTGCTTCAGACATGCGACACGGCAGGGGTCCTGAACACGGTTCCCGCCGTCATCGCTTCCATCGAATGTACCCTCGTGTACCAGATCCTCACCGGGGCGCTTGATCATGCTCAGGGAACCTCTCCCCTGATACTCGTCGACGGGTGGCGCCACACCATCGACCGGATGACCGTCGATCGCCGGGCAGACTGCCCCTGCTGCATCGGGGGGAAGACCGATTTCCTGGATGCCGTCTCCCGCGAGGTGATCACCGCCCTCTGCGGGAGGGATGCCATCCAGATCCTCCCGACAGCCCGGCTGGAAATCTCCCTCGGGGAGCTCGCAAGGCGGCTGGCGCCACTCGGCGAGGTCCGGTCCCACCCACTTATGCTCACCTTCAGTTCAGGATCAACGGATATCTCGATATTCCGCGACGGCAGGGCCATCATCCGCGGGACGAGGGACGAGGCCGTGGCCCGGTCCCTCTATGCACGCTACATCGGCCTGTGAACACTTCCCCTGCCCGGTGCCCGCCTTTCCACCGCCGGAGTCCCCTCCAGCCACCCGGCGATTCTTTCCGCCTGGTCCCGTGCGACCTCCTCCGAACCAGTCTTGAGGAGAAGCCTGCCATCCCGGTGGATGGTTACTTCGCACCGGTCCCTCACGATGAGCAGGACCCCGGCATTGGCCACCACGGTGCAGCTCTTCCCGAGGATCTTCTCGCAGAGGGCCAGGTCCAGCTGGAAATGACCGCGGGGGATAGCCTCGAAGGCCGCCGTGGTCTTACAGGGCTTCAGGATCGAGTACATGCATCCCCTCCAGTGACTCCTCGACAAGGGCATCGATCTCGACGTTCTCCTCCTCCTCAATGACCTCCTCAAGCTTTGCTGCTGTCGATGGTTTTTTGGGGACGATGGTGCAGCAGAGGCCGGGAAGGGTTGAGATCTCGTAAGTCCCGATCCGCCTAGCAATGTCGATGATCTCCACCTTGTCAAGACCGATGAGGGGGCGCACGATCGGGAATTTCACGGCCTGGTTCACGACGGACAGATTCTGGAGGGTCTGGGAGGCGACCTGTCCCAGGTTCTCCCCGGTGAGGATCCCGTCCGCCCCCTCCTTCCCGGCGATCCGTTCCGCGACCCGGTACATCATCCTTCGGCAGAAGAGGCAGTGGAGGTGCCGGCGGCAGTTCCGGGCGAAGGCGATGTGGCTGGGCCCGTGGGGGACCACATAGGTCCGGATAGGGCGGCCTGCCAGCTCCTCGAGGCGCTTAACGAGCTTCACGGCCTTCTCCGTATTCTTCTCATCCGTGAAGGGGCGGTTGTCCATGTGGACCGCGACGATCTCCACGCCCTGGCGGATCATCAGGTACGCAGCAACAGGGGAATCGATCCCGCCCGAGATGAGGGAGATGAGCTTCACGGAGATCCAACATCCTCATCTTTCAGGAGACCGGACTGCGGGGAGTTCGCTTCCGCGAAGAGCACAGGATCCGATCCGGGACCATTTCATCCCTCTCTCGGAGGACCAGTGCCCGCTCCCCGCCTTTATCGGTCGGGAGTTCACAATTGTGAATGCTTGATCAAACTGTTCCGGTTTGTGAGATATCAAGCTTGTGATGACGGCGCTCTCCTTCCCTGCCGCTATGCCAAGTTTTTAGTAATGGGACTTCACAATTGTGAATACTTCACAATCATGACGATAGATACTCGTTTCCACGAAGTGCGGGATATGCGAAGGGTCCGTGAATCAAGGCAGGATTGGTCGGCGTTCAACCATCTCATCCCGGATCAGCTTGCCTTCCCTCCCTTGGGTTCCTGCGGAGGTGCCCCATGAACCTGAACGAGCTCAGGCATGGAACCGAGCTCCTGAAGAGGGGCTTTGCTTCCATGCAGAAGGGGGGCGTCATCATGGATGTGACAGACGCCGAACAGGCCCGTATTGCTGAAGGGGCAGGTGCAGTCGCCGTGATGGCGCTGGAGAGGGTACCTGCGGATATCCGCAAAGTAGGCGGGGTTGCCCGGATGGCAGATCCTGCCCGTATCAGGGAGATTATGGACACCGTTTCCATCCCGGTAATGGCGAAGGTGCGGATCGGCCACTTCGTTGAGGCCCGGGTCCTGGAAGCCCTCGAGGTGGACATGATCGACGAGAGTGAGGTGCTGACCCCTGCAGACGAGGAGTTCCACATCGAGAAGCAAGGGTTCACGATTCCCTTCGTCTGTGGCGCCCGGGACCTGGGTGAAGCGCTTCGGAGGATTCACGAGGGCGCTGCAATGATCCGGACAAAGGGAGAGGCAGGCACCGGGAATGTCGTCGAAGCAGTCCGACACATGCGGGCGATCATGAGTGGGATCCGGCGGCTGAAGGGCATGAACCAGCAGGAACTGACAGACTTCGCACGCACCCTCGAGGCTCCTGCCAGCCTTGTCATCGAGACGGCTGCGCTCGGGAGGCTCCCGGTGGTGAACTTCTCTGCCGGCGGAATCGCCACGCCGGCGGATGCAGCCCTGATGATGCAGCTCGGTGCGGACGGGGTCTTTGTTGGCTCCGGCATCTTCAAGTCCGAGACCCCGGAACTCACTGCCCGGGCGATCGTGGAGGCGGTGCACCATCACGATGAACCCCAGGTTATTGCTCGAGTGAGCCGGAGCCTGGGGGCGGCCATGCCGGGGCTGGACATCCATACGCTCGCGCCCGGGGAGGTGCTGCAGACTCGTGGACGTTAGGATTGGCGTACTCGCGCTCCAGGGGGATGTGAGCGAACACATCTCCGCCTTCAGGCAGGCCCTCGTCCATCGGGGGTGCGGGAAAGCACCCAGGGTGATCCCGATCCGGACGGGTGGGCAGATCGAGAGATGCGATGCACTCGCCATCCCCGGCGGCGAATCTACCACCATCTCCCGGCTCATCGACCGCACCGGCATGCGGCGGGCCATCGAGGAGTTCGAGGGCGGGATCTTCGCCACCTGCGCGGGGATGGTGCTCCTCTCGACCGATGCGGGCGATCCCCGGGTGAAGCCTCTCGGCCTCCTCGACATGACCGTGGAAAGAAACGCTTTCGGCCGGCAGAAGGAGTCCTTCGAGGCGGACCTCGCCCTGGAGGGGCTCAGGGGACCGGCGTACCGCGGGGTCTTCATCCGGGCGCCGGTCGTGAAGAGGGCCGGCCCCGGGGTGCAGGTGATATCCCGAATCCCCGAAGGGATCGTCGCGGTCCGGTCCGGCCCCCACCTGGCCCTCTCCTTCCACCCGGAGCTCACGGGAGACCTGCGGATCCACACCCTGTTCCTCAACGGCCTGCTGGGAGAGCCGGGGGATAACAGTACCCCGCAATCCACTCCACTTCCCCGGCTCTGGCCGGATCGTGAGAAGAAGGTAGCAACCATGAAAGAGTGATGATCTTGACAGAAGAGGAGAAGGATAGCCATATCATTGAGGCGGTCGGTCGTTCCCGGATCGTGATCCGTGATGGGAAGGTGACCGAGGTCTCGGAGTCCCGGATACGCGAGTGCCCCCTTGCAAAGAGGTTTGCGTACCCGGTAGGGGAGATCTCCCCGGGTGAAGTGAAGGCGAATATCGAACACCGGATGGGCTCCTTCGGGATGTGCCGGCCCGACAGGAAGGTCTGCGGAAGGGTGGATTTCGTCGGGTTCGGTGCCTCGGAGCTGATAAGCGCCGGCATCCTCTCCGGGTTCCTGGATGCAGCCGTGCTCGCCTGCGATGGGGCGGGCACGGTTGTCGTCTGGAACCCAGAGCTTGTCCAGGGGGTCGGCGGAAGGATGTCGGGGCTGGTTCAGACTTCACCTTTCCAAGAAGCGATGGACCGGATCGAGGCCCAGGGTGGTATGATCCTGGATAAGGGGACCGCGAGGATCGACCAGGCTGCTGGAGTGGCCCTTGCCATCCAGTCCGGCCGACCGCGGGTCGCGGTCACGGTTGCCCTCGCGGAGGATGCCGTGCGGATCCGGGAGTGTCATCCCGATGCTCTGATCATAGGCGTCCACCTCACCGCAACCTCCCAGGAGGATGCAGAACGGCTCGTGTCCGTCGCGGATATCGTCACGGGCTGCGCCTCCCGCTGGATCTGGGAGCTCGGCGGCGCCCGGGCGTGCCTCCAGGCAGGGACCTCGGTCCCGGTCTTTGCCCTCACCCCCCGGGGGAAGAAGCTGATCCTCCTGAAGATCGAGCGGATGGACCGCCCGGTTCTGGTGAGTGGCGGGAAACTGCCGGTGTACGGGCCGGAGACTCCGCGGCCGCTTGTATAGGGGAATCTCCGATGGCATCCCGGCACTTTTCACGAAGAACCTCGTCGGGGAGAGGAGATTCCGAATCCGGTTGCTGAACGGAGGCGACCGAGGTGATCGCAGAGGACAAACGGCCGGAAGGATCCTGCGGGGTCGAAGATTACGAGGAGGCTTCCGTGTTCAAGCCCGAGAATCTCGTCGATTCGGCCATCTGGCAGAAGGGCCTGAGAAAAGAAAACGTGCCGGGCATCTGCATTCTTGACCCGGATGGGGACATCGTGCGGAATCTCGTGAAAACTGGACATGCTAAGAAATCGGAGAGCTGGCCCTGCTATCACACGGATATGTACCTGTTCACCATGGACGGGATCGATTTCGGTATCGTGGGCTATGCCGTCGGCTCTCCCTTCGCCGTTCTGGTTGCCGAGGAGATGTTTGCCCTGGGCTGCAGGCTCCTCATCTCGATGACCTCGGCCGGGCTGATCGACCCGTCGGTGAAAAGGCCATGTTATATGCTCATCGAGAAAAGTATCATCGACGAGGGAACGAGCCGCCTTTACCGTCCCTGGGCCATGGTGGCCGAGTTGGACGTGGGGTTGAAAACGAGGCTCGATGGCCTGATCCATGACGGGACGCTTAGGAGCGGCATTGCCTGGACAACCGATGCGCCCTTCCGGGAAACCCGGAGCAGGATTGCTCGCATGAGAAAGATAGGTGTGACTGCCGTGGAGATGGAATCCTCGGCGCTTTACTCCTTTGCATCGGCAAAGAAGAAGGCGGTCATCTGTCTCGCCCATATCACCAACGAGATGGGGACCGGTGACAACGAATTCGATAAAGGCGGAGAAAATAACACCGACTCGTCACTCAAACTTATCTCGGCCATGGTAAAGCGAATCCTTGGCTGAGATGTGAAGTATTGCCGGATTCTCGTTTTAGCCTTCGGGGGGGGATAATGTCGATGGGTCTCGGGGGCCGTCCACCGGCATTGCGTCGCACTCTTCAATTCTCCGATCAGGTGAAATCCCCGATGGAGAAATCGAACATCCTTCAAGAATATGACGGAATCCTGTC
>DATGDI010000021.1:0-7023 GCA_035310965.1 Methanomicrobiales archaeon | reverse complement strand
GCGTACCTCGCGAACAGGAAGGCAACTCCGGAGATGAGGAGGGTGGAGTTCCCCCTCCGCGACAGGCTGGTGCTTATCCCGGTAGAGCTGGTGATGGCCTTCAAATTCATGGTCATACCGGTCATCGTCATTGGATTCCTGGTGAGCTTGTTCATCGCCGCGGAGCTTGTTCTGGCGGTTCTCGCCGGGACCGTCCTCTTCCCGATCCTTCTCCCATGGCTGCCGACGAAGGATTTCAGCACGAAAGGGCTCATACTGGGGCTCCTTGTCATGATCCCACCCGCGTTCCTGGGAGCTGGTACCCTCGGACCCCTGCAGCTCGCGTGGGCTGCCGCAACCCTCCTCATCTTCCCGCCCTTCATCGCCTATCTCGCCCTGAACTTCACCGGCTCAACGACCTTCACCTCCCGAACGGGCGTGAAGAAGGAGATCTTCCGGTATATCCCGGTCATGGCCGCCATGGCGATCTCGGGAGCGGTCCTCGCGATTATCGCGGTGGCCATCCATCTTCTCGGGGTGATCTGATGTTCGATTCATACAGGGAGAACACCCTCAGGTATTACCCCGAGCGATGCATCAACTGCAAACGCTGCACGCAGGTTTGTCCCCACGCGGTCTATGCAGAAGGAGATAAGCAGACGGTCCTCGCCCGGCCGTCGGAGTGTATGGAATGCGGGGCATGTGCCCTGAACTGCCCGACTCAGGCGATCGAGGTGCAGAGCGGGGTCGGCTGCGCATGGGCGATGATCGCCGCCGCCGTCAGGGGCAGGGACATGGACAGCTGTAGCTGCGGCGGACCCGATGCCCCCTGTTGTGGAGGAGACGGGGAGAAGGAAACGACGCCCTGCTGCGGGGATCGGTGAATGGCCCCACCTGAAAGGGGGGACAGCGCCCCCCCGCCCGGCGCAGCATCCCGATCCCTTGAAAATGATCCCGGTCTCAATAGTGATGAGGATCCATGACATCGGAATCTGGTCATAATGAAGAAGTATCCCTTGGACTCTTCGAAAAATACCTCACTTTATGGATTGCCATCTGCATCGTTATCGGCCTGCTTTTGGGTAGATTCCTGCCCCAGTTTGGCCAGTACCTGGACTCCCTGAAGGTTGGCCATTTATCGATCCCCATTGGCATCCTCCTCTTCCTCATGATGTATCCCACGGTGATCGGTATCAGCTTCAACGATGTCAAGAAAGCAACCAGATTCCCGAAGCCGATGCTTATCACCATCATTGCCAACTGGATCATCGCACCGCCACTGATGGTGCTGTTCGCAAACATCTTCCTTAGGGGCAATCCCCAGTTCATCGCAGGAGTCATCCTGCTCGGTATCTCGCCATGCACCGCCATGGTTATGTGGTGGATAAAGCTTGCCAAGGGAGACCTCGGCCAGGGCCTTGTCAACACCGCGATTAACGCCCTCATCATGGTTGTGCTCTACGGTGTGGAGGCTGCGTTCTACCTGGGCATCAGTAGCATTCCAGTCCCCTGGGATCTGATCGCATTGAGCGTCATCCTGTTCATCGCGGTTCCTGTCTCGCTCGCAGCTATTTCACGGGCGGTGCTCATGCCAAGAAAAGGTGAAGTCTGGTTCACCTGCAGGTACTGCACCTTCTGGGGCAAGATCTCGATTGTTGCCCTTCTTATCACCCTCGTGGTCCTGTTTTCCCTGGAGGGGAAGATCATCCTTTCCGAGCCCCTTCTCGTGGCACTGATCGCGGTGCCCCTCCTGCTCCACTATGTCTCGATGATCGCGATTACCTTCAGCGCCTCGTGGTTCGCTCACCTTGATTACCGGTCTGCAGCGCCTTCCGTCCTCATCGGTTCCAGCAGCCACTTCGAGGTTGCCATCGCAGTCGCAACGACCCTGTTCGGCCTGGGGTCCGGAGCGGCCCTTGCCACGGTGATAGGTCCCCTGATGGAGGTTCCCCTGATGCTCGCCCTGACGAAATTCCTCTGGAGGATGAGAGGACGATTCCCGCGGAAGAGATCCGAAGGACACTGACGGGACCCCTGAGGCGGAGGGATCAGGGCAGAATCACCGGAAACTTCATGGGCCGTGTCGGCACTAAGGAAATCTGAAGTTCCGGAGCTCTCCCATGGAAAATCCTTTGAAGTCCCTTGGACTGGTCTCACAAACGAAGAAGGATCTCGTGGTCATCCTCCTCCTCTCGATCCTGGTCTTCGCCGTCTCCATCGCCTTCAGCCTCCCTGCAACCCTCCTCGCCTTTGTCAGGGCGTACAACTCCATGGAGCTTGACGATCTCATCGTTCTCTCCATCTTCCTCGTCCTCGCCCTCGCGGCCTTCTCGTACCGCCGCTGGCAGGAGGTGAAGGGGGAGATCCAGGAGCGCAGGGGGATGGAGCAGGCCCTCCTGTCGGCAAACAGGAGGCTTCAGCTCCTGAACGACGTCACCCGGCATGATATCCTGAACAGCCTCACGGGCCTGTTTCTCCTCCTCGGTCGTTCGGAGGCAAGGGTGGCCGGCGACCCGGAGCTCCTCTCCCAGGTCCAGAGGGAGAAGGAGATCGCTGACCTGATTCAGCGGCAGATCGCCTTCACCCGGGATTACCAGGAGATCGGCCTCCGGAAGCCGGAGTGGCAGAACGTCGAGGATGTCATTACGAAGGCCTGGGTCGGGCACCGGATCGGGCCCGTCCGTATCGACAGCCAGATCCACGGCCTCGAGATCTTCGCAGACCTCCTCCTCGAGAAGGTCTTCTCGAACCTCATCGACAATGCCATGCGGTACGGGGGCCCTGCCATGACCGCCATCCGGTTCACCTCCCGGAGGGAGGGGGACGCGGTGGTCATCGTCTGCGAGGACGACGGCCTCGGGATCCCCGAGGAGACGCGGAAGAACCTCTTCCGGAGGGGCTACGGGAAGCACACGGGGTACGGCCTCTTCCTGATCCGGGAGATCCTCTCCATCTCGGGCCTCACCATCACCGAGAACAGCAGGCCGGGCACCGGGGCACGCTTTGAGATCCTGGTGCCGAAAGGGCTGTACCGGTGCCTTCCCGGGTCTTCATAAGGGGGGCGAAGAGCCGGGGCTCGGGGGAGGGAAGACCCGCGAAAAAACGGGAGACGGGCCGGGGCCCGTTCCCGGATGTGCTTACCAGACCTCTGGGAAGGCCTGGTTCGTGAAGATATCCTCGAGCCGGGCCTTGTGGGAGGTCTCCATCTTCATGAGGGAGTCAAACATCTTCTTCATGCCGGCGTCCTGGGAGGCGGCTGAGAGCCCCTTGTAGAGGTTCATGGCATCCTCCTCCTTCTTGATGGCGACCTTCAGGCCGTCGATGGGCTTCATGTCGATGGTGACGTCGGGGCGCTGGATGGTCGCCGAGATCTTGTAGTCCCGGGACTCGTCGAAGTGGAGCTCCTTCAGGGGCTTCACGAGGAGCCCCTCGAGGAACTCCCGGTGTTTGATCTCCTCGCCCGCGAGCTCCTTGAAGGTGGACTTGAGGGCGGCGTCCTTCACCTTCTCGGTCACGCTCCGGTAGAAGACATAGGATTCGACCTCCTTTGCGATGGCATTCTGGATGATCTTCCGGTACTCCTCTGGCTTCATGGTACGCAACTCCGTGCGCGTAATTGGTTAATTGAACCTGCTATAAATAGGTTCCTTATTGCCTCTTATTCGCACGGCAATAGACGAAATCCGCAGATAACGGGCGTTTTATGTCAGGGAAAAATCAAGGATCCGTACTCTCCCGCGAGCTCCGGAAGGGCAGATACGGTCTATCCCTCTCAGAGCAACTTCTGGAGGATCACCGCGTCGAAGGGCCTCCCGAACTTGATCCCGACCCTCCGGATCCTCCCGCAGACCGAGAACCCGTTCCTCCGGTGGAACCGGATGCTCCTCCTGTTCCGGGAGGCGACCCGTGCCACGAGGCTCGTCATCCCGAGCTCCCCCGCCCTCCCTTCGAGAACCCCGAGGAGCCGGGTCCCCAGCCCCTTGCCCGTGAGCCCGGGGCGGATGAAGTACGATACCTCCCCGGCCATAATGAGGTTGGGGTGGGGGGAGAGGGGCCGGATCAGACCGAACCCGATGACCTCCCCCTCCCTTTCCACGGCGTAGCAGCCAAAGGCCCCCGCCTGATCCAGCAGATCGCGGACCACGTGAATCCCGAGCTCCCGGTCGGGAAAGGCGGCGAAACTCCTCCGCACGTAGTGATTGAAGATCCCCGCGATGGCAGGGGCATCCGCCCCGGTAACCGGGCGGATCTCTTCGCCCCCCGCGTCCTCCTGCCCGGTCTTCCCCGGATCCTTCCTGTGCCGCCTCCCTTCAGATTTCAAGGATCTCGGCCTCCATGGGCCCGGTCTCCAGAACGGCCACGGTGCCCTTTCCCGTCAGGTACCCGCAGACCTCCCCCGGGTTCAGGACCAGGGTCCCGGCCTTCTCGCTCACGGAGGGCCGGTGGGTGTGGCCATGGATCACGGCCTCGAAGATCCCGGACCCCGCGATCTCCCCGAGGGCACCCTCCTCGTGGCCGTGGAGGAGGGCGACGGACCTGCCCCCGAGGAGTCCTGCCGTGAAGCAGCCCCGGATCTCCACGTTCCCGGCCTCCCTCGCCTTTGCCAGGAGGTGGGCCCGGTCCCCGTCGTTGTTCCCGAAGATCCCGATGCAGGGGCACCCGAGGGCGGCGAGCCGGGGGATCACGAAGGGGGAGACGAAGTCACCGGCATGGAGCACCAGGTCGGGGGAGATCCCCCGGATCCTTGTCACCGCCCGGTCCACCATGGGGAGGTTGTCATGGGTGTCCGAGAGGATACCGATGCGCATTCCTTCACCGGTGAGAGCTGGGCCTTGGGTGGGATATAAGTTGGTACGGTATCGCATGACCGGTAGACGGGGTTTTTTTCCTGCCCGCGCGCCATGGTCCGTGAGGAATCCCGGGGGGCATCACCGGCCTGTATTCCTCCTGTCCGGACCCCGGTACGCCGGCCGTTCCGGTTCTCGGCCCTGATGCCCCGGATTGGCCCTTCGAACCGTCAGGAACTGTCCCGAACCCCGGGGGGACGGGGCATACCATATCCGGATTCCCGAACGGTGAACACCATTAATCATACGCCGATTCAAGACTGGATTGCCCAAAGTGGGGGCCCAAGGAAAAGAGTGGTGAACTCAATCATGGCAACCATCAACACTATCGAGATCATCATCCTCGTGGGAATCTGGCTCGCCCTGAATCTGTCCATGATTCGGGACTGGATCGCCCAGAGGGGCACGGGCAGCGATGTGAGCCCATGATGGCACGGCTGGCAGAGATCGGGATCATTTTCCTTGTCATCGCCTGGTCCATGGGGGTGGCGGCGAGCGCCGCGGAGACCACCCTCCCGACCACGGGAACGTCAACGGAGATTGTCATCACCGATGATGTCCAGCCCTATGTCGGGCCCCTCGGCCCGGACAGCCCCCTGTTCGAGCTGAAGCTCGCCCTGGAGAACCTCGATGAAGCCTTCACCGCCAATGCGAGCGAGAAGGTCATGAAGGAGATGCAGCATGCCGAACTCCGGATCTCAGAGATCAAGGGGCTTCTCTTCATGAACAGATCCGTGGAGGCCGAGAGGGGATTTCAGGCATACTCTGAGAAGATGAACCTGACCGCCGTGGAACTCTCCGGGATCCCGGTCCGCACGACCGGTATCGCGAATGCCTATCAGAAGCATGTCAAACACGAGCTGGTCCTGTGGGACCTCCTCCAGGAGCATCCAGACAGCGCACAACTCTGGGGGGCGTACAACAGTTCCCTCGCCCTGGAGACCCAGTTCCAGGAGAAGTCCACCATCCGAATCGAAAAGAGACTCACGCAGCTGAACCGGATCACGGCAAGGCTCGTCCGGGTAGAGAACGAGAACGAGCCTGCCGGTAAGATCCGGGGATCAGATACAACAACCCCCGTGCCAACCACAACGGATCATGGGAAGGGAAAGGAGAAGGTCGGGAAGGACCAGGGATCCGCACCGGTCACCCAGACCACCTCTCCTTCCCCCGATAATGGATCCGGCCAGACCAAGGGGAATGGAAAGAACGGGAAGGGCTCGAAATAGGGGCAAAAACCGGGCCTGACCTGTTCTTCTCTTTTTCGCAGCCCAAGGCCCCTCGGGGAATGATTATGTTCCCGGGGGAAGAAGATACACGTACGCAGCCACGGGATCTTCCGATGAAGGGACTTCTTCTCTCCATGGTTCCTGTCCTCGTCATCCTTCTCCTCGCGGCCCAGGCCGCACCCGGGGTACAGGACCCGACGGTCACCTATACCATCAGCCTCCAGGAGGATGGGTCGGCGATATGGAACATGGAGTACCGCACCCCGCTCCTCACCGCCGATGACCTCGCCGCCTTCCAGAACTACTCGTCCCAGATCCAGTCGGTCTCCCTGCCCGACTACACCGCCCTCATGAAGAAATCGGCTTCCGAGGCCTCTATCGTCACGGGCAGGCCGGTCGGCGTCTCGGATTTCACCGCCGATGCGGCGGTCCAGTCGGGCCCGACGGGGTCGTACGGGGTGGTCCACTACCGGTGCCTGTGGACGGGCTTCGCGAGCCGGGGAGAGTCCCTCACCGTCGGGGATATCTTCGTCGGCGGCCTGTTCCTGGGGAAGGACCATGCCCTCATCATCCGCCCCCCGCAGGGGTATACGGCCTCCCTCGCGACCCCCACGCCCGACAGTACAAGGGATGGCCTCACCTGGTACGGGCTCCGGTCCCTCGGGGCGGGTGAACCGAGGGTCGTCTTCAGCAGGGACTCGTTCCCCCTGACACCGGCCCTCCTCGGCATCGGCCTCGCGGTCCTCGCCCTCGGGATTTATGCCGCAAGGAGGAGGTTCCGCCGTGTTCCGACGGTACCGGCAGTCGAACAGGTGCCTGCCCCCGTGGATCCGCTGGCCGCCCTCGAGCTCGGTGACCGGATCCTCGCGCTTCTCGCCGGGAGGGGGGGCTCCCTGTTCCAGTCGGAGATCGTCGAGATCCTCGGCCTCCCCAAGTCAACGGTGAGCGAGGCCATCAACCGGCTCCAC
>DATGDI010000020.1:0-12250 GCA_035310965.1 Methanomicrobiales archaeon | reverse complement strand
CGATGCCCTTGGGGTTTGCCGCTTCGGTGGCAAGGATGCCCGCCTTGACTGCGCCGTTCACGAGGTTTGCTCCCTTCTCGGAGCAGACCTCGACGAAGGTGGCCTTTCCGGCCTTCTCGCCAATGACACCCCAGTTCCCGCAGGCAAGGTCTGCCTGGCGCGGGACCTTGAGCTTGCAGCGGCGGCAGTTGCTGCGCCGGCCGTAACCCTGTTCCTCGAGTTCGTCCATGGAGATGCCCTTGTGGCCCCCCTCGTACTCGATGATGAACTGGCCCTTGTCGATCTCCTCTTTGTGGACCTTCATTGGATCGACCTGGTACACCTCCTGGATCATCTTCATCGCCTTGATGGGGCTGACCGTGCCACCGCAGTTCACCCCGACAATGTAGAGGTTGTCCCGGTTGATGGCGTTCCGCTTCGCGAGCTCGAGGATGCCCATCAGGTCGCAGCCCTTGACGGTTAGGGCGATCTTCCGGTCCTTCGCACCCTTCAGGTGCTTCGCGAGGACCTTGGAAAGAAGCAGCGTCCCGCAGTGGAGCGACCCCGCGGTTTTGGTGAGCTCCTTTGGGTCGGTGATGAGGGTCGGGACGGCATCGTAGATATCCTGGCCCCTCCTCACCGCGAGCACGGCGTCCACGAGCTTCTGCTCCAGGGCCTGCCTGAGGAACGTGGTTACCGCTCCACCGCACTCCGCACGCTTCGCGAGCTCGGAGTCGGTGGTCCAGGCATAGACCATGTCCCCCTTCTTCACACCGGCGGTTTTTCCACCAAAGAGAGCCATTACTTCTTCACCTCCGGGAGCTTCTCGATCCGTATCGCACAGGCCTTGTACTCCGGGATCTTGGCGACGGGGTCAAGGGCGTTGTTCGTGAGCAGGTTGGCCGCACACTCCTTGTAGTGGAAGGGCATGAAGACCTCGCCCTTCTTGATCTCCTTCGTGACCCTGGCCGCGATCTCGATCTGCCCACGCCGGGTCACGGCCCTTACCTTCTCCTTGTCCTTGATCCCGAGGGCCTTCGCATCCTCCGGATTCATTTCGACCCAGCCGGTCGGGGCCTCGGACTCAAGGGATACCGACCTGCGGGTCATGGTGCCCGTGTGCCACTGCCAGATGCACCGGCCCGTGGTCATGATGAGGGGGTACTCCTTGTCCGGAACCTCGGCCGGGGGCTTCCACTCGAGCGGGGTGAAGACGCCGAGACCGTCGGGGTGAGCGAACTTCTCCTTGTGCAGGATGGGCGTTCCCGGGTGGTCTGCCGTCGGGCAGGGCTAGTGGAGGGCCTCGGGCTTCTCGAGCCGGGCATAGGACATGCCGCCGTAGGACGGGGTTACCTTCGCCACCTCGGCAAAGATCTCCTCGGCACTCTTGTAGGGGAACTGCTTCGCAAAGCCCATCTTCCCCGCGAGCTCGCTGAGGATCTGCCAGTCGGCCCTGGCCTCGCCTGGCGGGTTCACGGCCTTTCTCCAGCGCTGGACGCGCCGCTCGGTGGAGGTCTGGGTCCCGTCCTTCTCGGCATAGCAGGCCGCGGGTAGAACCACGTTCGCGAGCTCCGCGGTCTCGGTCATGAAGATGTCCTGGACCACGAGGAACTCCAGGTTCTTCAGGCCCTTCTCCACGTGGTGGAGGTCCGGGTCGGAGAGCATGGGGTTCTCGCCCATGATGTAGGCGCACTTCACCGTCCCGGGCTTGTCGGCAAGGACGTTGATCAGATCGGTCACGGTAAGGCCGACCTTGCCCTCGGCGATCTCGGTCCCCCAGGCATCGGTCATCTTCTTCTTGTTGTCGGGGACGATGACCGCCTGGTAGCCTGAGTAGACGTTCGGGAGCGCCCCCATGTCGCAGGCGCCCTGCACGTTGTTCTGGCCCCGGAGGGCGCAGACGCCGGTGCCCGGCCTGCCCAGGTTGCCCGTGAGCATCTGGATGTTTGCCACCGACTTCACGTTATCGACACCGGTGGTGTGCTGGGTGATGCCCATGGAGTACAGGATGGCGGTTGCCCCGGACTTCGCGACCCACTCCGCCGTGGTGGCGAGGTCCTTCTCCGGGATCCCGGAGATCTTCGATACATTGGCCAGGCTGTACTTGTCCTGCATGACGACGGTCTTCAGCTTGTCGAAGTCCTTCGTCCGCTTTTCGATGAACTCGCGGTTCTCCCAGCCGTTCCTGATGATGTGCTGCATGAGGCCGTTGAAAACTGCCACATCAGTGCCCGAGTAGAAGGAAAGGTACAGATCCGCCTGCTTCCCGGTCGCGGTCAGGCGCGGGTCTGCGTAGATGATCTTCGCACCCTTCATCTTCGCCTGCATCACCCGGCGCCCGATGAGCGGGTGCTGCTCGAAGGTGTTGCTCCCGATGATGAAGACGCACTTCGCGTCCGCGATGTCGCCGATGGACTGGGTCATCGCCCCCGAGCCGAAGGCCCCTGCGAGCCCCACGACCGTGGAGGCGTGGCAGAGCCGTGCGCAGTGATCCACGTTCGGGGTCTTTAAGACCGACCGGGCGAACTTCTGCATCAGGTAGTTCTCCTCGTTGGAGACCCTCGCAGAGGAGAGACATGCCATCTCCTCGGGCTTGTATGCCTTGAACTTCTGGACGATCAGGGCATAGGCCTCGTCCCAGGAGGCGGGCACGAACTTCCCGTCCTTTTTGATGAGCGGTGTTTTCAGCCTGTCGGGGCTGTTGACGAACTCATGGGCGTACGTCCCCTTGGGACACACCTTACCCTCGTTCACCGGGGAACGGTGGTACGGGGCGGTGCCCGCCACTTTTCCGCCTGCAACGACCAGGTTGAAACTGCACCCGGTCCCGCAGTACGGGCAGGTAGTCTGAACGTAATGCATCAAATCACCCTCCTCAAAGGTGGTGTGTAGGAGAATCCCCAATACTGACGATAAATGTTTCTTTTTCCGATTGGAGGCGTTTATAACGCTCTTTTTACATCTCTACCAGTCAATTTTTCACCTATGTTAATAGTTCTCGGTTAACAATCGTGAAATTGATCTGCCCAGCACGTCTGCAATGCAACCAAGGTATTATATTTAAGATGGATATCCCATCCCATCCTGGAACCGGGATATCATTATTTCCTCTGGGGATACCGGGAGAGCTCCTCATTTTTAAATCGCACCGCCCCCGGATATCGCCCGGAATTTAATCCCGCGGGACCTCCTGCACGAGGCCCGTAATGAACTGGAGCTTCCCCTTCTCGTCGAACTCTGCGAGGGCGGTCACGGAGACCTTCACCGGCGTCCCGTCCTTTTTCTTCAGGGAGAGGAGGCGGTTCTTCACGAACTTCTTCTCCTGGAGCTCCCTGAGGAGCGCCTTCCTTCCCCCCGGCTTCTGGAAGATATCCCGGACGGGCACGCCCCGGAGGTCTGCAAGATCCTCGTAGCCGAGGATGGAGAGGAGCCCCGTGTTGCCCCAGATGAAACGTCCCTCCGTATCCCCGGAGCTCCGGTAAATCCCCACGTTCAGGTCATCCACGAGGTGCCGGTACCGGTCCTCGGAGTCCGACAGCCTTTCCGTCATGGTCTCGCGGGTGAGATCCTGGTAGACCACCACCTGGAGCCCGGCGGGGGTGGATGCAGGGAGGAAGAGGATGTCCTTGAAACTCCCGTCCTTGCACCGGACCTTGAAGGTCCGGGGGCGGACCTCCCCGACCGGGTGTTCCGCGGCATCGGCCTTCCAGTAACGGATGGCCACCTCCCTCGTCTCTTCATCGGGGTAGGCGAGGGCGAACCAGGCCTTCCCGTCCGGGATGTCCTCAAGGGTGTACCCGAAGAGCCGGGTGAAGGACGGGTTCACGTGGAGGTACTTCCCTTTCGCATCGATGAGGGAGAGGGGGAGGGGATTGATGGTGACCATGGTCCGGAAGGTCTCCTCGCTCTCGCGGAGCGCCCTCCCTGCCCGGTTCCGATCGGTGATATCTGTCGCCACCCCGATGACCTCCGGGGAGCCCGGCCGTACAGGGGCAACCCGGAGAGAGACCTCCACCCTCGATCCGTCCTTCCGCTTCCAGACCGTTTCCACCTCGCCTGAGCCGTTCTGCCTGATGGCCTGGTCGAGGACCCGGGAGGTTCGTCCGTACTCCTGCTCGTCGATGAAGACGGTATCCAGGGGCTGCCCTTTCAGTTCCCCTTCCCTGATCCCCAGGATTTCGCACATGGCATCGTTTTCCCATTGGAGGGTTCTTTCGGATATGAGACCAATGCCGACGGGTGATGCCCTGAGGATGGCCTCCTGGAGGGCCTGGGTCTGCCGCAGCTGCTCTGCGGCCTTCTTCCGGGCGGTGATGTCCTGGGCGATGGCGAGGATCTCGGAGGAACCGGGAGCGACGGGTCCCAGGCTCAGCTGGACATCCACCGATGAACCATCCTTTCTCACCCAGACTGTCTCCGTCTCCCGGAAATGTCCGCTTCCTATCGCCTCGGAACCCACCCGGGTTATCCTCTCATACTCCTCATCACTCTCGTAGACGGCCCGGACCGGCATTCCCTCCAGTTCATCCTTTTCAATACCGCAGATGGAAGCCATGGCATCGTTTTCCCAGATGAGGAACCGGTTCCTGGACACGCCGATACCCACGGGGGAGGATGAGAGGATGGCATCCTTAAGTGCCCGGGTCTTCCCGAGTTCCTCCTCTGCCTTCTTCTGGGCGGTGATGTCCCGTGCCACAGAGAGGACCTCCGGGGAGCCCGGCCGGACGGGACCCACGGTCAGCCGGATATTTGCGCGGGACCCGTCCTTCCTCCTCCAGACCGTCTCGAGGACCCGGAACTCCCCTGTTTCCATGGCGAGGGAGATCTCCCGGGTGACCCTCTCGTACTCCCGTTCATCCTCGTAGAGCAATTGCGCGGACTGCCCTTCCCTCTCCCCCGGCCCATAGCCGTGGATACGGGACATGGCCTCGTTGGCCCAGATGAGAATCCGGTTCGCGGTCACCCCGATGCCCATCGGGGAGGCCGCGAGGATGGCCTGCTGCAGTGCATGGGTTTTCCTGAGTTCCTCCTCGGCCTTCTTCCGGGCGGTGATGTCGGTCACGAGGATAATGAGATCGGTCGATCCGGGCCGGATCGGTGCCGCCCGGAGGGAAACAGGAACGAGGGAGCCATCCTTGCGCTTCAGGGCAGTCTCCAGTTCGCTGAACCCCGTCTCCCCGATCTCGTGATAGACCTGTCCGCAAACCCGCTCGTATTCCTTCTCATCGGAAAAGACGATCCTTTCATGCTGCCCCCGCAGCTCCAGGGGCTCGACCCCCTGGATACGGTACATGGCCTTATTTGCCCAGGTGAGGGTACGGTTGGACACGTAACCGATGCCCACCGGTGAGGCATCGAGGATGGCCTTCTGGAGCTCGTAGGTACATTTCAGCTGCTCTTCGGTCTCTTTCTTCTCCGTAATATCGCGCAGAACGATGAGGTCGGCCGGCCTGCCGTCAAAGACGATGGTCCCCGCGCTCAGGTCCACGTGGACCCTGCTCCCGTCCCGCCTTAGGAGCAGGGTGTCATACAGGTCGGGGGCTGCCTCCCCTGCCATCCGGCGGAGGTAATTCTCCCGGACCCGGGGGAGCTCCTCCGGGTCAATGAACCTTTCGTACGGCTGGCCTATGATCTCCCGGATGTCGCCTCCCCACATTTCGGCAACCTTCTGGTTGCAGAACTTTATGATCCCGTCCTGGACCACGACGATCATGTCATGGGCCTGCTCCACGAGAGCCCGGTACTTCTCCTCGCTCTCCCGCAGGGCGTCCTCAGTCTTCTTTCGCAGGGTGATGTCCCGCGAAATCCCCATGACCAGATTGACTGAACCGTCTGCATTCTTGAGCGGGATGAGGTTTGTGTCCAGCCAGAATTCCCTGTCGCCGAGAACGACGGGATTCGCGCTGTCGAGGAGGGGCTCCCCGGTCGAGAAGATCTTCACGAGGTTCTCCTTCATTTTCTCACTTATCTCGGGAGTGAAAAGGGAGGCCCTCGGTTTGCCCACCACCTCCTCATACCTTCGGCCGAGGAACTCCAGACAGCGCCTGTTCGCATAGGCAAGCCTGTCTTCCCGGTCGATGGTGAAGATGATATCGAAGGACGCCTCCGTGAGGTCCCTGTACCGTTCCTCGCTTTCCCGCAGGGCATCCCCGGCCTGTTTCTCGGTGGTGACATCCGTGAGCATGGCAAAGGCGCCGGTAAATTCACCGGACTCGAAGAGGGGGGTGGCATTGGCCATGACCCAGATCAGGGATCCGTCCTTCTTCCGGAACCTCTGTTCGAAATGCCCGCTTGCTCCGCTTCTCCGCTCGGCGACACGCAGGCGATGTGCGGCGATGTCCTCGGGGAGCATGAACTCCTCGATCTGTCGTCCCGCGAGCTCCCCGGGTTCGTACCCCAGCATCTCCGCGAGGCGTGGATTCAGAAAGGTCGACCGGTAGTTTCGATCCAGGACCCAGATCCCCTCCGCCGAGGTCTCCACGATCCGCCGGTACTCCTCCCGGCTCCGTTGGAGCTCCTCCTGGTAGATCTGGCGCTGGACCGCCACCGAGGCCTGGTTCAGGTAGGTCACGAGGAGGTGCTCGTTCTGGAGGAGGACCCCTTCCCGGAACATGAGGAAGACCCCCCCGAAGAGGTCCTTCCCGTGGGTGAGCCCCATGATGTAGTTGTCCACGTTCCCGAACAGCTCCTTCAGCCGGACCTGCTCATCGGGGGAGGGAGGGGGGATGCACTGGGTGTAGAGATCGCCCGGGACCCGGTGGAGGATGCCGTCCCGGACTTTCTCCATGATATCCGCCGACAGGGAGATCCGGGTTCCGACGAGATCCTTCCCCAGGATGGACCGAATCCGGTCCCTCATCTCGTCGTCGGGGACCGCCGCGACCTTCATGACCCCTTCTCCCTCGCTCGAGAGGACGCAGACACCCGCCTCCGGGCAGAGGGACTTCACCCCCAGGGCGATGGTGAGAAAGATATCGTCGCCGGAGGCCGAGTGGACGAACTCCACCGCCTTCCTCGAGATGAACTCCAGCTGGAGGATGTACCGCGAGATCCGCTCGGCCGTCTCCCGCTGGTCGGTGATGTCGCGGCCCATCCCCTGGTACTCCAGGATGGTACCTTTCTCGTCGAAGATGGCCCGGTTCGTCCAGTGCAGCCAGCGCACCCGCCCGCGCCCGTCGGCCATCCGGTGCTCGATGGTGGCCGTGGGGTTCTCCGGGGTGAGGGCCCCGATGTTTTGACGCACCCGTCCCCTTTCCTCCTCGGGGATCATATCGATGAACCGCTTGCCGAGGAGGTCCCCGGGAGGCCGATTGGCAAAGAGGCAGATGGCGTGGTTCACGAAGGTCAGGGTGGTATCGGGCAGGTACCGGTTGATGAATTCGGTCTGGTCCTGGACGATCCCCCGGTACCTTGCCTCGGAGAGCCGGAGCGTTTCCTCGTACTTCTTCTGCTCGGTGATGTCCTCGATGATGAGGGTGAGCCCGACCGCCCCGTCCTCGAAGACCGCCGGGGCTCTCTTGATCCTGAAAAACGTGTCTCCCGTCGCACTGCCGTACCTGACCTCGCCCGTCCCCCCGTCCCCTGTGTCAAGGGGTGACGAGGACTCCGGTAACGGGATGGAGGAAAGGAAGGGATGCCCCACCTCCCCGATGGTCTTCCCCAGGAGGTTCTCCCTCTTCATGGCGAGGAACCGGGTGAAGGGCTTGTTCACGTGAACGATCTTCCGGTCCTGGTCAAGGACCATGACGAGGTCGGAGGTGATCTCGATCATGGCGGAGACCGGGATCCTCTGCGAGAGGAAGTAGACCTTGGCAGGCCCGTACTGCTGTATCTCTACCTGGCCGGAGATGACGAGCATGTCAAGGTACTTGGCGATGAGGTTCCTGTTCAGCCCCGTGATGGACGCGAGGTTTGTGATGGAAAGCCCCCTGGGGTGGGTCTTCAGGAGAGCCTTGATCCGTTCCATCTTTTCCTGGTCGATGATCTTCATGCAGTGGTCCCCTGCCCTGCCTTCGATGAGAATCGGCTGTCGCTCGTGAGGAAGGGAGATATGCCCGCCCGTTTCGGCGTCCGGAACGCCCCGGTGAGGTGCAGCCGGATCCGGCACACCTCAACAGGGAAACATGGGAAGGGCGACACCGTTGCTTCCCACGGGGGGAGAGAGTTCCCCAACGTTTTGGTAATACATTCCCGTTAATCTTCCTTTGCTCTCACTATCTGCTTGGCAAAGCGAAGAAAGAGGAGTCCTTATATATAAAACCTCGGAAACTCTCTGATGGAACATGTGCATGGCAGAACCGCAGGAATAACCGTATTTCGTTTATTTCGTGCAGAGATCGGGAGCAAAAATATATTTTCCAGCCTTTCCTGCCTACTCCTGCCCACAGGTGTGTGTTCGAGAGCTCGTCTGTGGGAGTTGGAAGGGAGAAGGGAGGGAAAATGCTCGATCACAGGATGCCCGGGGAGGTCTTCCGGAAGGGGGAATCCTCTGACAGGGATCGCGGTGACAAGGTCGGGGTTCTACCCATATCACCGCCGAACGATGCGGATTACCTCTACGAGGTCAGCCTTGAGCTGTCGGATGCAGGGAAATTCGAGTCCGCCATCGATCTGCTGACCAAGGCGCTGATCCTCAGGCCGCAGTTCCCCGTGGCATGGTACCAGAAGGGAGTCTGCCAGGTTCAACTGGACAAGGTGGACGATGCCCTCGCCAGCTACGATACCTGCCTCAACCATGACCCGTACCATGCCGAGGCATGGTTCAACCGGGGAATGCTCCTCAAGAAGCAGGGGCAACATGAGGAAGGGGACAGATCGGTGAAGAGAGCGATAGACCTCTGCCTGGGAAGGTAGATCCGGACCCGGGTTCAATCATTCAAAGGCACACTTTGGAACAGGTTGGAGAGACTCGGGGGATCCGTCGCCGGGATCCCCCCCGTTTTTATCATCCGTTGTCGGGTTAGCCCCTTTCTGCGAGTACTCCCACGGGCAGCTTTTTCTCCTCTCCCCCTATGACCTCCTTGCCATGACTCCGAGATCCACCGTCCCCATCCTCCGTCTGATCCTTTCGGTCCTGACCATCGTGGCCCTGGCGGTCCCCGGGAGTGCCGCCCCCATCCGTGCGATCCCGGGAGAGGACATCCCCCTCGGGGGGACCGCGACGGGGGTCGATGTCGTGTACCTCTTCCTGACGGGGCCGAACCTGCCCGACCCGGGCATCAGCCTTACCGGCGGTACTCCCGTGTCGACCGGTGTCCCGTCGAGCTTTACCAGGGTCGAGATAAACACGGACGGGACATGGCGGTTCACCTGGCAGACGGGCTCCATCGGCCGGACTCTCGACCCGGGGACGTACACCGTGTACGCCGCCCTCGAACCGGTGTCCCGCCAGGATCTGGCCGGGGCCGATTACACAGAGCAGGCAGTTATTCTCGGGCCGCCGGTCGGGACCGTGACGGTGACGGTGACGGTTCCCGCGGCCACCGGTTCCCCCGTGGTGAGCACAACAACAATCCTTCCGACTGTCACCTTGACCACCCCATCCCCGGTGGAATCCACCCCGCTGGTCACGGCCCCGGCCCCCGGCCGGCTTGGCCCCGGCGCCCTCATCCCCTTCGGCGCCTCTGCCCTCGCGATCCTCGCATTCCGTCGGAGGAGGTGAGGCGGGAGGGTGGGGGGCCGGATCTCCCCTGGCCTGACCCCAAGGAATCTTTATTATTTCAACGCGTCATCGCTCCCTATGATACGTAAGATCACTCCCTTCCTCGTACTGCTCCTCATCGCCCTGGCCTCCGTGCCGGGCTGCACGGCCCCGCAGGGGGATGGGGGAACCCCGACCACGACCACGACCACGATGACCGCAACCCCGGTGCCGGGCGTGACCATCCCGCCCGGCCCGGTGGTGACCCCGCTTCCGAACTACGCGGTTGCCGTCCAGGTGACCCGGAATCCGAACACCGCCTTTCCCTACATCACGGTGACCTTCCGGGGAGGGTACGGGCAGATTCTCCTAAGGAGACTCACGGTCACGGTGGCCCGGTCCGACGGCAAGGTAATCCAGGAGGTCATCCCGCAATCGGGTACGCAACAGTACGCGATTGGCGACTTTGTGAGGATCACCGGTACCACGGGAACGGACGAGGTCGCGGTGGTCGCCAACATCAACGGGAAGGATTACAAGATCTACGACCAGAACCTGGATTTTTACACCATCCCTCCTCCACCCTCCTGATCCCTTCCCCCAACCCGGGGGAAAGGCTCCCCCTTTTCACAGGGGAATGATTATCCCCCTTTCGGGACAAAACACCCGTATGGCATCGAAGCTTGCAGCCTGTGCGATCCTCATCCTCTCTGCCCTCATCCTGGCAGGGGGGTGCACCTCGCCCGTCATCCCGCAGGGCGGCGGGTCAACCCCGGGGGGGACCCAGCCACCGCCCGGGACCCAACCCCCGTCAGGGAACCAGGGCACCATCTTCCCGGGTCCCGTGGTCACGATTCCTCCGGATTTCAATGTCGAGATTCAGGAAAACCGGAACCACAATCCCGTCTACCCTTATATCACCGTTACCTTCCGGGGCGGAAAGGGACAGATCTTCGTCCAGAGGATCCTGATCACCATGGTTCCGTCTGTCGGGCAACCAGTCACGCAGGAGATAGTCCGGCCCGAAGGCGGCCAAATCTCGGTCGGGGAGTATCGCCGCTTCACCGGGACCACGGGTGTCGACCGGGTCATCGTTGTCGTCACCATCCTCGGGAAGGACTATAAGATCATCGATATGCTCGACGATTACAACCTGCACCCATGAAGACCATTGTCGCGTTCTACAGCTGGCAGGGCCACACCGGGAAGGTGGCGAAGGCCCTCGCCACCCGGATCGGGGCGGATCTCGTGCAGATCGAACCCGAGAAGGAGTCGGGGATGTTCGGGAAGGCCATGGGAGCGATACTCGGGAGGGCGGCCCCCATCCGGCCATGCAAGACCGACCTCTCGGGGGTGGACTTCCTCGTCCTCGCAAGCCCGGTCTGGGCAGGGAAGGTCCCGCCCTACATCAACCGGTACATCGCGCTCCTCTCGAACACCTCCGGGAAGCCTTTTTCCCTTGTCGCAGAGATGGGGAAGAGCGGGGCCGAGAAGGCCATCGCCCTCATGAGGAAGCGCCTGGAGGCGAAGGGGATGCAGTTCGTCTCCTCGACCTTCACCCTGGAGTCCGAGGTGGACGCGGGTTCCTTCGTGCCGAAGATCGAGGAGTTCGCGAAGACGATTGTAGCGAAATAGTAAATTCGGGGTCCGGCCCTCCGGACCCGTAAAAATAAGATTTTTCAGACCTTGTCGATGTAGTCAGTGGGCCGGGGCATCTCGAGCTTGAGGCCCTTCCGCTTCCGGATGGCCATGACCACATCTTTCAGGATGTTCGCCGGGACCACGTCGAAGCCCGCGAACTCGGTGGACCACATGGCCCGGCCCTCGGTGGCGGACCGGAGCTCGCTCGCAAAGCCGAAGAGCTCGGCGACGGGGGCCTTCCCGGTGACCACGAACTGGTCACCCTCGGTCTGCATGTCAAAGACCTGCCCGCGCCGGCCCTGGATCTGGGAGGTTGCAGCGCCCATCTGCTCCTGGGGCACGTTGATCTGGATCTTCTGGTAGGGCTCCATGAGCACGTCCCCTGCGATGAGCATGCCCGCCTTCACGGCAGCCCGGACCGCCGGGATGACCTGGGCAGGGCCCCGGTGGATGGCGTCCTCGTGGAGCTTCACATCGGTGAGCTTCACCTTGAGGTTCATGATGGGCTCGTCGGCGAGGGGGCCGCCCGCCACCGCCTCGTGAAAGCCCTCGAGGATGAGCTCCATGGTCTCGTTCAGGTACTGGACGCCCTTCGTCATGTCAAGGAAGACACAGGTTCCCTCGATGTCCTTGATCCCCTTTGCCTCGTCCTTCTCCCAGCCTGCCTTCTGGAGGACGGTCCTCCTCTCGATCTCCATCATGTTCATGGAGATCTCGCCGTTCCGGATGGCCGCCACCACGGCGGGCTCAAGGGGCGAGAGGTCAAGGTAGAACCGGTTGTGCCGGTTCGGGGACTTCCCTTCCACATCGCTCGCTGCTCCCGACACGGTCTCCCGGTACACAACAATAGGCTCGGAGGTGACGATCTCGACCCCCTTGTCCCGCTTGATCCGGTGGGTGATGATCTCCAGGTGGAGCTCCCCCATGCCGCTGATCAGGTGCTCCCCCGTCTCCTCGTTGATGGAGACCTTCACCGTCGGGTCCTCCTTG
>DATGDI010000019.1:0-2505 GCA_035310965.1 Methanomicrobiales archaeon | reverse complement strand
GACCCCGGGGCGCACTTCCCGATCAGCTCGGTGAAAAAGATCGCGAAGCTCCCCTCGGTGGCCGTTGACCCTCACTTCACTCCCACCACCGAGATCTGCAAGCTGCACGTACCGGTGGCCTTCGTCGGGATCGAGTGCGGGGGGAACGCCTATCGCATGGACAACGTCCCCATAGACACCCGGAAGGTCGTGGAGCCTCCCGAGGGCATGCTCACCGACGAGCAGTTCCTGGAGAAGGTATTGCACCGGATCCGGGAGATCAAGGGGGCGGCGTAAATGGCCGAGTACCTCATCAAGAACGGGTTCGTCTTTGACCCCACCCAGAAGATCAAGGGGGACGTGAAGGACGTCGCGGTGAAGGACGGGAAGATCGTCGAGAAGGTATCGAATCCCAAGGTCATCGACGCAAAGGGCATGACCGTCATGGCGGGGGCCCTCGAGATCCACGCCCATGTCGCGGGCCCGAAGGTGAACATCGGCCGGATCTACCGGCCCGAGGATAAGCTCTTCACCTTCCGCCCGACGGAGGGCAGGCACCGGATGGAGGGCGGGTTCTCCATCCCCACCACGTACAAGACCGGGTATACCTATGCCCGGCTCGGGTACACGACGGTCATGGAGGCGGCCATGCCGCCCCTCTTTGCCCGGCATGTCCACGAGGAGATGCGGGACACCCCCATCATTGACGAGGGGGCGTACCCGGTCTTCGGGAACAACTGGTTCGTCCTCGAGTACCTCAAGAACAAGGAGCTCGAGAACGTCGCGGCCTACTGTGCCTGGCTCCTCCGCGTGACGAAGGGCTTTGCCATCAAGGTCGTGAATCCGGGCGGAACCGAGGCCTGGGGCTGGGGCCTCAACTGCCTCCAGGTGAACGACCCGGTCCCCTACTTCGATGTCACCCCCGAGCAGATCGTGAAGGGGCTCATCGAGGCGAACGAGCACCTGGGCCTTCCCCACTCCATGCACATCCACGGGAACAACCTGGGGAACCCGGGGAACTACACCACGACCCTCGACACCCTGAAGCTCGCGAGCGGCTTCAAGGCCAAGAACAAGTTCGGCCGCGAGCAGGTGATGCACCACACCCACATCCAGTTCCACTCCTATGGCGGGACGAAGTGGGCGGACTTCGAGTCCAAGGCCCGGCCCATCGCCGATTACGTGAACAAGCACAAGAACATCACC
Source organism: Methanomicrobiales archaeon (assembly GCA_035310965.1). Classification (GTDB taxonomy): domain Archaea; phylum Halobacteriota; class Methanomicrobia; order Methanomicrobiales; family JACTUA01; genus JACTUA01. The sequence continues at coordinate 1,320 of DATGDI010000019.1, read as the reverse complement.
ATCGATGTCGGGTTCGTCACGCTGGACGAGACGACAACGATGACGGCCGACGGTCCGTTCGAGCACCACCTCACCGAGCTCAACCACCTGAAGTGGGCGAATGCCGACGTGGAGCTCGAGACCGCGGCAGGGGTCGTCCCCTACATCTACAGCCCGGACATCTTTGTCAGCGGGATCCAGTGGGCCGTGGGCCTCGAGATCGCCCTCCTCTCCAAGGACCCCATGCGGTGCTACATCACGACCGATCACCCGAATGCGGGACCCTTCACCCGGTACCCGCGGATCATCAAGTGGCTCATGTCTGCAAAGGCCCGGGAGGAGCAGATCAAGGCCTTCAAGCAGAGCGACAAGGTCGTGAACGCCTCGGAGATCGCAAACATCGACCGGGAGCTCACCCTCTACGAGATCGCCCAGATGACGAGGGCGGGGCCTGCAAAGAGCCTCGGGCTCGCCGGGATGTACGGCGGCCTGAAGCCCGGTCTCGATGCCGATGTGGTGGTCTATGACTTCAACCCGGAGAAGGAGCACAAGCCCATGGAGATCGAGGAGGCCTTCTCGGAGGCGAAATACCTCCTGAAGACGGGCGTCCCCATCATCATGGACCGGAAGTTCGTCTCCGAAGGGAAGAAGCGGACCCTCTGGGTGGATGCCAAGGTGAACGAGAACGCCCAGGTCATGCGGGACGTGAAGGAGAAGTTCATGAAGTTCTACACGGTCACCGAGAAGAACTACGAGGTGACCGGGAGGCACTTCATCCCGAACCCGTACGCCATCGAGGTGGACGCAACCCACTAGGAGGCACGAACGATGAACACCATCACACTCACCTCAAAGGCGAAACCCGAGCTCTTCCTCGAGGCCGATAACATCACCCCCGACCGGTTCGCGGGAAAGACGAACGACGAGATCGCGGCCCTCCACCTCTACGAGGGCAGCACCCAGCATGCCCTCGGGAAATTCCTCGATGTCTCCGGATCCTCGGGTCCGACCGCCGCCGAGACCCGGATCGTCATCCGGGGCGATGTCACCCGGCTCAAGTACGTCGGGATGAAGATGACGGCGGGCGAGATCCTCATCGAGGGGAATGCCGACATGTACGTCGGGGCCTGGATGCAGGGCGGGAAGATCCAGGTCAAGGGGAACGTGGATGCCTTCTGCGGCACCGGCATGAAGGGCGGTGAGATCTCCATCGAAGGGGATGCCGGGAACTACCTGGGGGCCGCCTACCGCGGCGACTGGCGTGGCATGCGGGGCGGCATCATCCGGGTGAAGGGGAACGCCGGGAGCGACATGGGCTACTTCATGAACGGCGGTACCATC